>NZ_JANSHP010000099.1:0-42427 GCF_047502605.1 Synechococcus sp. RC10A2 | reverse complement strand
CTACCTCCCCCTCTACGAAGCCAAGATGATCTGGCACTATGACCACCGCTACGGCACGTACGAGGGCGTGCGCGACCGCTCCAGCACCCAACTGCCCACCCCCGATGAGCGCCAGCACGCCGACCCGCACTTTGTTGTCCAGCCCTGGTACTGGGTGCCCGCCGAAGAAGTGCAAGCCCGCCTGGAGGAGTGGCGACGCGGCTGGCTGTTGGGCTTCCGGGATGTGGCACGTTCTACGGATGAGCGCACTGCCATCTTCAGCCTGCTGCCCAGAGTTGGGGTAGGGAATAAAATTCCAGTTCTCCTCTTTGAAGCGGCCGGATCGATCATTCAGATGTGTTTGCTGGCAAATGCCTGTTCGATCCCATTTGACTATGTGGTGCGTCAAAAGCTTGGTGGAACAACTATGAATTTCTTCTACGTCAAACAACTCCCCGTCCTGCCGCCGGATGCCTACACCCCCGAGGATTTGCGCTTCATCGTCCCGCGCGTGCTGGAGCTGGTCTACACCTCCTGGGACATGAAACCCTTCGCCGACGACGTATGGCGAGAGGCAGACGAAGGATTGCGGGCTGTGATTAGACCTCACCCCCCGACCCCCTCGCCCGCAGCACTGGGTGAGGGCTTCCCCTTCCCGCCGTTCACCTGGAACGAGGAACGCCGCGCCATCCTCCGCGCTGAACTGGATGCGTACTACGCCCGGCTCTACGGCCTCACCCGCAAGCAACTGCGCTACATCCTCGACCCGGCAGACCTCACCGAACGCGAACTGGAAGACATACTCGACCCGCGGGAAGAGGTGGCAGACCGGCTCGACCCGGCTGGCTACGCTACCCGCGCTGCTGCTAGCACCTTCCCCGGCGAAACCTTTCGCGTGCTGAAGGAGAAGGAGATACGTCAATACGGCGAATACCGCACCCGGCGGCTGGTGCTAGAGGCATGGGAGAAGCTGGCGCAACACTAATTTCATTATGCGTAAACAGGGGAGCTTCCCATGCGGACTAACGTTGTCTTGGATGACGAGCTGATCGAGTTGATCGAGCGGGCTCGCCAGCTAACCGGCCTCAAGACCAAGCGCGAGATAATTCACGAAGCGCTGCGCACCCTCATTCGGCTCTACGAGCAAGCCGAGATCCGCAACTTACGCGGCAAGTTGAAATGGGAGGGAGATCTGCACGAGCAACGCCTCTCCTCTCCCTAAGATCTCCCAGCCCAAGCCTCAGGGCGATCCTCTTGCAGTCGCTAGAACACCTGCTAGGCTTAACCTAGCCAAAATGGCTTTGGAGAGCCCCGATGGCCACCATTTTTGACCTGCACGAGAGGGTTCTAAAGGACTACGCCAATTTTGTCCGCTCCTTTTTTCTCATTGCCGATCCCCAAGCCCAGGCGTTTGTAGAGCAAGCGCTAGAGGAAGGGATCCACCTCTGGCCAGAACCCCTCCTCCAGCTCAGCCCTAGTTATGTATCTGGTCCAACCGTTGACGAGTTGGCCGAGGCGGGGCGCATTGCCCAAGAAACAGCCCGCATTTTCCGCTTTGAGGATGGCAGACCCTTCCGCCTCTACCGCCACCAGGAGGAAGCTGTTGCCAAGGCCCTAGCAGGCAAGAGTTTTGTCGTTACCAGCGGCACCGGCTCTGGCAAAAGCCTTTGCTACTTCTTGCCCATCATTGACAACTGGATTCGCCAGGGGGGATCCCTGGGCCAGGTGACGGCCCTAGTGGTCTATCCCATGAACGCCCTGGTGAACTCCCAATACCAGTCTTTACAAACTCTGCGCGAGCGCTACGAGCGCGCCTACCATCGCCCTTTTCCGCTGCGCTTTGCCAAGTACACCGGGGAAACTGCAGAAAGCGACCGGGAAGATCTGCGCCGGGATCCACCCCAGCTCCTGCTGACCAACTACGTGATGGCCGAGCTACTGTTGGTGCGCCCCGAAGATCAGCGCTTCCTCAGCCCCAACGGCCTGCGCTTTCTGGTCTTTGACGAGCTGCACACCTACCGGGGTCGGCAGGGGGCCGACGTGGCCATGCTGGTTCGCCGCCTCAAGGGACGCTGCGCCGCCAAGAACCTGGGGCACATTGGCACCAGCGCCACCATGATCTCTCGCCCCGAGGCCAGTGCCCAGGAGCGCCGCCAGACCGTGGCCGACTTCGCCAGCCGCTTCTTTGGCCATCCCTTCACACCGGAGCAGATTATCGAGGAGACCCTGGCCCCCTTGAGCGAAGGCGGCCCGCCTTCACCTGAAGAGCTCAAGCCCGCCCTCGATCCCCCCTGGCCCACCGACCTAGCTAGCCTGCGCCGCCACCCCTTGATGCGCTGGCTAGAGTACGAGCTGGGCCTAGAGTTAAGTCCCGACGGCATCAAGCGCCGCGTGCCCAGGGAGCTCTCCGAGGTGGCCGCCCAACTGGCCCAACTGACCGGCACCGCTAGCGAAAACTGTGCGGCAACGCTGCGCCAGTTCCTTGCCCACGCCAGCAGCCTCAAAGACGACCACAGCCGAGGAGTGGCCTTCAAGCTGCACCAGTTTATCTCCCAGGGCCGCACCCTCTACGCCACCCTGGAGAGTCGGGAAAAGCGGCAATTTTCCCTAGAAGGGCAGATGCAGGCGGGGGAGGGCAAGCTCTTTTTCCCCGTCAAGTTCTGCCGCCAGTGTGGGCAGGACTACTACCACGTCCTCAGGTCCAAGGATCAGTTTCTCCCCTATCCCGTGGGAGAAGAGGTGGAGCAGGACGAAGACCAGCAAGCCGGTTACCTGAGCTGGGATCCTCTTGACAACGAGTGGTCGCTGGAGCAGATCCCCGAAGACTGGTACACCCCTGAGGGCAGACTCAGGTCCGACTGGGGAAAGCGCGTCCCCCAAGCGGTCTGGGTGCGCCCAGATGGATCCTTTTCCGAGTACCCCCAGGCGGAGGCGCAGAAGATGTGGTGGCAGCCCCACCCCTTTTCCCTGTGCCTGGCCTGCGGCGAGTACTACAGTGGCCGCGAGCGGGAGTTTGTCAAGCTGGCTTCCCTCTCTAGCGAAGGCCGCTCCAGCGCCACCACCATCCTTGCCACCTCCCTGCTGCGCCATGCCGAGCAAACCCAGGCCGCTTGCAGCAAGCTGCTGACTTTTACCGACAACCGCCAGGACGCCTCCCTGCAGGCCGGCCACTTCAACGATTTTGTGCATGTGGCCCTTCTGCGGGCCTCGCTCTATGCTGCCCTCCTCAAGAAAAAAGAGCTGGGCTTTGACGAGGTGGCCCAGGAAGTGGTGCGGGCTTCTGGCCTGGAGCTTGCCGACATTGCCCAAAACCCGGCTTTGGATCCCGACTCGCCCAGTGCCGAGGAAGTGTGGCAGACCTTTAGCGAGCTAACCGAATACCGGCTCTATGAAGATCTGCGGCGCGGCTGGCGGGTTACCCACCCCAACTTGGAACAGGTGGGCCTGCTGAAAATCGAGTACCGCGGCCTCGGGGAGCTCTGCCAAAATTCAGCCCTGGCTTCCCTTCACCCCTGGTTTGCCCAAGCCAGCCCTGAGGAGCAAGAGCAACTGCTGCGGGCTCTGTTGGATCAGTTTCGGCGCCAATTGGCCATCGATGTGCCCGTGCTCAAGGCAGAGCCCCAGAGAAGGCTGCGCCGGCGCGCCCAGCAATATCTCAATGAGTTTTGGGGCCTGGAAGAGCATGAGGAGTTGCGGACGGCTCGCTTCTTTGTGCGCCAGAACCCTTCCCGGGAAAACGGGCAAATGCTCAGCCTGGGCCGCCGCAGCACCATTGGTCGCTTCCTCCGCAGGTGCCTTGATCTGAACCAAGAAGCCTACGACAGGTTTTTGGAGTCCCTGCTGTCTCTCCTGGTCAGACAGGGCCTGCTACGGCGCCACGTGGAAAATGGCCAGGTAGCCTACCAGCTAGACGCCGGCTGTCTGCGCTGGTGTCTGGGGGATGGCCTGCCGCCGCCGGATCCTCTGTATTCCCGCAGCGCCCAGCAGGAGGGCTACACCTCTGTCCGCCGTCCCATCAACCCCTTCTTTCAGGAGCTCTACCGAGCCGGGGCAGCAGGGCTAGGATCCCTGGAAGCCAGAGAGCACACCGCCCAGGTGGTCCAGCCGGGGGAGCGGGAGCGGCGAGAGAGACGCTTCCGCAATGAGCCCGGGGAGCGCCGCCTTCCCTACCTCATTTGCTCTCCCACCCTAGAGCTGGGGGTCGACATTGCCGATCTGGATCTGGTGCACCTGCGCAACGTTCCCCCAACGCCAGCCAACTACGCCCAGCGCAGCGGTCGGGCCGGTCGCCAGGGGCAGCCGGGGCTCATCCTCAGCTACTGCGGCGCCTTCAACAGCCACGACCAGTACTACTTTCGCCGCCGGGCCGAAATGGTGGCTGGACGGGTGCGACCTCCCCGCCTGGACCTGGCCAATGAGTCGCTGCTGCGGGCCCACATCCACGCCGTCTGGCTAGCCCAGGTGCGCTTGCCCTTGGGCAACTCCATCGAAACGGTCATCGACTCAGCTCGGCCAGAGCTGCCCCTGCGGGAAGAGGTAGTTGCCTCCATTCAGCTAGGGGAGGCGGCGCGCCAAGAGGTGGCGGAGCGGGTGGAAGCGCTCTTGGCTGCTGACCGGGAAGTGCTAGAGCGCAGCGGCTGGTTTAGCCGGCGCTGGATCCAGCAGGTTATTGAAGAGGCCCCCCGCGCCTTTGACCGCGCTTTTGACCGCTGGCGGGAGCTCTATCGGGCCGCCACGCAACAGCTAGAAGCCGCCAACCAGCAACTGCAGACGGCTCGCCGCCGGGAAGACCAGCAGGAAGCCAGGCGCCGCCAGCAGGAGGCTCTGCGCCAGTGGAACCTACTGTTGCAAATCGATACCCAGCGGGAGGAAAGCGACTTCTACCCCTACCGCTACTTAGCCAGCGAGGGGTTCCTGCCCGGCTACAACTTCCCTGCCTTGCCCGTGCGCGCCTGGGTGCCCCGCGGCAGCGAAGGGGAGTTTATCGCCCGGCCCCGGTTTTTGGCCATTCGCGAGTTTGCCCCCCACAACTTCCTCTACCACGAGGGCTGCCAGTGGGAATCGGTGGCCTTTCAGGCTCCGCCCGGCGGCCTGGAGGAGCGCAAAAGCAGCCACAAGCTCTGCTTTAGCTGTGGGGCCTTTGGGGATCCCTCCTTGGATTGCTGCCCCGTCTGCGGTACCCGCTTCGATGGGCAAAATAGCCTTTTAGCGCAGCTTCTGGAAATGCCTAATGTGCGCATGCGGCGCCGGGATCGCATTACTGCCGACGAAGAAGAGCGGCGGCGACAGGGATACGAGCTGCAGACTTTCTTTCAGTTTGCTCCCGAAAGTTCGGGCTACCGCGTCCAGGAAGCCGACGTGCTAAGGGGCGAAACTCCCTTGCTGCAGTTGCGCTATGCCCCAGCCGCCACGCTACTGCGCATCAACTCCGGCTGGCGGGGCAGTGGGGGGCGAGGTTTCCTGGTCAACTTTGACAACGGCGAAGTCCCTTCTCGAGCTCAGCTGGAGGGCCATAGAGCCAGCTCGTCTAGCCAGATGTCCTTGCAGCCCATCCGCCTGGCAGTGCGCGCTACCCAAAACCTCTTGCTGGTGCGGCTGGTTCAGCCCAGCGGGGGGAACCTGCAGGCGCTAGAAACGACCCTGCGCTATGCCCTCAAGCGGGGAATCGAGGAGACCTTTGAGCTGGAGGAGACGGAGCTGGCGGCCGAGTCTATTGGCCAGGGATCCCATCGCGCCATCCTCCTCTACGAGACCGCCGAAGGGGGAGCTGGCGTTCTGCGGCGGCTGGTGGAAGAGCCCCATGCCCTTGCCGAGGTGGCCCAAGTGGCTCTGGAGATCTGCCACTTCCAGCTTTCGGAAGAGGGGATCCAAGATCGGCGACCGGAGTGCCGGGCAGCCTGCTACGAGTGCCTGCTCAGCTATGCCAACCAAAGGGAGGCGTTGGAACTCGACCGATACAAGATTCGAGATCTTCTGGGGGAGCTGGCCCATAGCCGCACCGAGCTGCGTCCCCTGGGCCGCTCCCGCCAAGAGCAACTGGAGTGGCTGCGCCAGCTCCTCGACCCTCGCTCCGAATTGGAGCGCCGCTTCCTGGAGCTGCTGGCCGAAGGGGGCTATCGCCTTCCCGATGAGGCCCAGAAAGCCCTCGCCGAGCCCCGCTGCGTGGCCGACTTCTTCTACGATCCCAACATCTGCATCTTCTGCGACGGCGCAGTGCACGACGATCCCGCCCAGGCTGCCCAGGATCGCCAACTGCGCTCTCAGCTTTTGGGGCACGGCTACCGAGTAATTGCCCTGCGCTACGACCAAGACCTGCGGGAGCAACTGGCTCGCTACCCAGAGGTGTTTGGCAAGGGCAACTAATCCTGCTGGTGGGAAAACAGGTAAGCTCCCACCAGGGCCAGGATGGCCGCCAGCCCTGCCAGCACCGCCACGGTGTACCAAGGGAACTCCGCCAGGGGCTGGTAGGCGGCTGCCCGCATGCCGATGCTGGCGTAGGAAAGGGGCAGGCAATAGACCAAGACCTGCAGGTAACTTGGCAACTGACTGGGATCAAAAAACGTGGCCCCCAGAAAGGACATGGGCGTAATCAGAAAGTTAGTCAGCACCCCCACACTCTCCAGGCTGGGCACCTTCAAGCCGGCGATTACCCCAATGCCGGCAAAGACGGCGCAATCCAAAAGCAGCACCAGCAGCGACAGGGGATGGAGCAGGCCCCAAGCACCGGTGCCCAGCACCCCCACCGCCAACACCCCCAAAGCCGTGAGCAAGCCGCGGACAATGCCCGCCAGCACCTTGCCCAAATGCAGCGCCAGCGGGTGTACCGGCAGCAACAGCAATTCCTCAAAGCTTTTGGTAAACAGCCGCGATCCGCAAATGGAGAAGGTGGTGCCGGCAAAGCTGATGGTCATGGCCGAAAGAGCCACCATCCCCGGCAAAATGAAGCGCAAGTAAGAACCGGCTGCGGTGGTTCCGGCCACGTCGGCCAAAGCCTCGGCCCGCAGGGATCCGCCCAGCCCGACCCCAAAGGCGACGATGTAGATGAGGGGGGCCACCAGCCCCGAAGCCACCACCTGCCAGACCCGCCCGCGCAGATCCAGCCAGTCGCGCCAGAAGATGGTTAAACTGTCTTCCCAGATTTGCCGATAGGGTCGGTGCAAGGCCTGGTTCAGCATAGATCTTCCTCTTGCCAGCGCAGCTAGTAGCCGTAGTAGTTGGAGCGCCACGACCGCCACCAGGCCACCGGCAGCGCCAGCGCCTTGCTCAGGGTAGACACATAGGCGCGGGTGCGAAACACCTGGTAGTGGTTGCGCTCAATGGCGTTGAGGATCTGCCGGTAGAGCATCAGAGATGCCGCCACCGGCCAGCGGGAGTCCGGCTGCAGCGTGGGGATCCCCCGTTCCGCTTGGGCATAGAGCTCTCGAGCCCGCCGGATCTCGTAGTCCATCAGGGCCATCCAGCGCTCGTCGATGACGTAGTTAAACAGATCCCGCTCCGAGTAGTTGAAGCGGCGCAGATCCTCTAGAGGGAGGTAGATCCGCCCGCGGCGGGCATCTTCCCCCACATCGCGCAAGATGTTGGTCAGTTGCATGGCAATCCCCAGCGCCACCGCCTCCTCGCGGCCATCCCGGCCCGGCACAAACCCCATGATCTCCGAGCACATCAGGCCCACTACCCCGGCCACCCGGTAGCAGTAGACCCGCAGCTCTTCCCAAGTGGCATAGCGCCGAATGTCCAGATCCATGCTCTGCCCCCGCAGCATCTCGCGGAAGGGCTCAATCGAGAGGCGGTAGGTGCGGATGGTGTGGATGAGGGCCAGGTCGGTGGGAACTTGCGGCTCCCCCCCCTGGAACAAAGATTCCAGGTGGGATCCCCACTGCTCCAGCTTGCTGCGGGTGACCTCCACCTCAGCCTGGCTGGCCTCCAGCCCGTCCAGCAGCTCGTCCGTCTGTCGCAGCCAAGCATAGATAGCCCAGATGGCCCGCCGCTTAGGTCGGGGCAGGAGCAGGGATCCCAAATAGAACGTCTTGGCGTGCTTGGCCGTAATCTGGCGACAGAGGGCAAAAGATTGCTCCAGCGGACTCATCGGGCTTATCTCCAGGGGCGCGGGGCCAGATGGGGACAGCGAGGGCACATCTCAACACTACGGGAAAGCGGACAGGCTGGATAGCCCAGACGCTCAAGTTCCAGGAAATTGCCTTTCGGCGGCATTAAACCCCTGCTGTCGCCAAGCTCGCAGGCGAAGCAGAAGCTGGCTGAGACGGGATCCCTTTGCTGATGGCCTCAGCCGCCCACTTGCCGGAGAGGATAGCCCCCTCCATGCTGCCCAGAAAGGGCTGCAAGGTGTAGCTGCCGGCCAGGAAGAAGTTGGGAATGGGGGTGACTTGGGTGGGGCGGTATTGCTGCCGACCTGGCGTGGCTTTGTAGACCGAGCGCGGCGTTTTCACCACCACCCATTTGCGCACCCGCGCGGGGTTGGGGCCGGTGAGGTGCTGGGGGAAGAGTTTTTTCAGCTCCTCCAGCGTGGCGGCAAAGATCTCCTCATCGCTGCGCTCGATCCACTCGGCAGCCGGGGCCAGCACCAGCTCCAGCATGGATCGGTGGGGATCGGCATAGGCGCGGCAGGTGTTGCTCATGTCGGCATACACGCTCAAGAGCGGCGAGCGGGAAAACAGGGAGTGGTCAATGTGAGTAATCTTGCGGTCAAACCAAATCTGTAGGCTGATCACCGGCACCCCTTCCAGCTCGCGCAGCTTTTGGAAAAAGGGGATCCCCCACCACCGAGCCGGCAGCAGCTCCTTGAGCGCATCCACCGAAAGGGCCGACACGTAGGCGTCGGCAGTGACCTGCAAGGGCCCGGCAGGGGTGGCGAAGCGGAAGCCAGCCACGCTGCCATCGGGGTTGAGGTCGATGGCCTGCAATGCCGCATTCAAATGCACCTGGCCGCCGCGGGCCACGATGGAGTCCACCATCGGCTGGCAAAGCCGCTCCGGCGGGGCGCCATCCAGATAGGCAATCTTAGAGCCGTCCTTTTGCCGCAAAAAGCGGTTCAGAGCCGTCAGGGGCACCATGGCCGAGATCTCGTCCGGGTTGATGAACGCCAACGCCTTGGAGACGGCAATGAAAATATCCGTGTTGACCCGCTCATCGATGCCCTGCCGGCGCAGCCATTCTAAGAGGCTGTAGCGATCCATCTGCTCCACGTAGCGCTGGCCGCGCACCATGGCCGGCACCAGCCCCAGGGCAAATTTCACCTTTTCGCTCCAGGTGAGCATGTCGTTGTTGCGCAGGATGCCGACAATGGCGTTAAAGGGAGCGGGAATGTCCGGCAGGTCAAAGCGGGAGTAGGTGCCCGGCTTGTCCGGCTGGTTGAAGATCAAGCTGTGTTCCTTCCACTGCAGGCGGTCGGAGATGCCCAGCTCCCGGAACAGTTGCAGGGTGTTGGGGTAGGCGCCGAAAAAGTTGTGCAGCCCCGTCTCGATCCAGTCCCCGTCGGCATCTTTCCAGGCGGCCACTAGCCCCCCCAGCACCTCCCGCCGCTCAAACAGCAGCGGCTGATGCCCGGCATCACAGAGATACTTGGCACAGGCCAGCCCCGCCAGCCCTCCCCCAGCAATGGCAACACGCATGATGATGACGATCAAGCAACACTTTCATTCTATTTGCAAACCGTTACAATCGCTCAGGCCGCAGGCAGGGAGGAGAGGATTTCCAGAGCCCGGGTTTCCCGCCGGGATCCGATCCCTGGTAGGATACGGGAGAAAAACTAGAAAAAAATTCTCTTGGCTCCAGGGGGAGGGACGACGATGGCCAAACAAACACTGGGATCCCTGCTGTCATCCGGCTTTGATCTCAAGGGCAAGCGTGTGCTGGTGCGGGCCGACTTCAACGTCCCTCTGGATCCCCAGGGCAACATCACCGACGACACCCGCATTCGCGCCTCCCTGCCCACCATCCAAGCCTTGGCCCAGGCGGGCGCCAAGGTCATCCTCACCAGCCACCTGGGCCGCCCCATCCAGAAAGACAAGGCGACCGGCGCCATCCAGATCGCCCGCGAGGGCAATAGCCTCGCCCCTGTGGCCGTCCGCCTTGCCCAGCTCCTGGGCCAGCCGGTGGCCTTTGCCCCCGATTGCATTGGCCCTGAGGCCGAAGCCGTGGTCAGCTCTCTGGAAAACGGCCAGGTGGCCCTGCTGGAAAACGTCCGCTTCCACCCCGAAGAGGAAGCCAACGATCCAGAATTTGCCCGCAAGCTGGCCTCCCTGGCCGACTTGTTTGTCAACGACGCCTTTGGCAGCGCCCACCGCGCCCACGCCTCCACTGCCGGCGTCACCGCCTACCTCCAGCCCGCTGTGGCCGGCTACCTGGTGGAAAAGGAGCTGCAATTTTTATCAGGCGCCATCGAGAACCCCCAGCGACCGCTAGCGGCCATCATCGGCGGCTCCAAAGTCTCTACTAAGATTGGCGTCATCGAGCGCCTGCTGGAAAAAGTGGACAAGCTTCTGCTGGGCGGCGGCATGATCTTCACCTTCTACCAAGCCCAAGGGATCCCAACCGGCAAGTCTTTGGTGGAAACCGACAAGCTGGATCTGGCCCGCTCCCTGATGGAGAAGGCCAAAGCGCGGGGCGTGGAGCTGCTGCTGCCGGTGGACGTGGTGGTCGCCGATAGGTTTGACAAAGACGCCAACGCCCAGACGGTTTCCATCCACGCCATTCCGGAAGACTGGATGGGCCTGGACATCGGCCCCGAATCGGTCAAAGCCTTCCAGGCTGCCCTACAGGGGTGCAAAACCGTAGTCTGGAACGGGCCGATGGGTGTGTTTGAGTTCGACCGCTTTGCCGCTGGCACAGAAGCCATTGCCCGCACCCTGGCCGACCTCACCCAGGCCGGTGCCATCACTATTATCGGCGGCGGCGACTCGGTGGCGGCTGTGGAAAAAGTGGGCCTAGCCGACAAAATGACCCACATTTCCACCGGCGGCGGCGCCAGCCTGGAGCTGCTGGAAGGCAAAGAGCTGCCCGGCATCGCCGCCCTTAGCGAAGCGTAGGGTAGCTCGGCTCATTAACCCAAAAGCAGCAAAAAGCAAAAAAGTAGGGGCTGAGTTCAGCCCCTCTTTTAATCTGCTCGGCGCAGATGGCCGCAGCAATGGCGAGACGGGATCCGGCTTAGTGCATCACCACTTTAACGTTGGCGTTGTTCAAGCCAGGGCGCTTCACCTCGGCCAAGGTCTTGTTGACGGCGTACTTCTGGTTGATGGAGTTGATCAACTCGGTTTGGTTGTGCTTCTTGGCCACGCCCCACAGATCGGCGATCAGGTCGTAGGAACCGTCGGGGTTCTTGGACCAGCCCAGATCGTAGTCGCCCTCCAACTGGGCCACGATGTCGGCACGAACACGCTGGCCGTTGTAGCCACGCACATCGGCGTTCAGCTTAACGGTGTAGCCGAGATCGCGCAGGGAGTTAACCAGGATCTGGCCATCGGTGATCTTGGTGCGCAAGGTGCTAAAATGAGACATGGTGTTTCTCTCCTTTGTGTATGTGTAGGGGTTGGAACATCAACACAAACAATGGGCAACGCCTAGCGGGGAAGGTTGAGCTTTAGCCGTCTCTGCCTCTGCCAAGGCGATTCTGGCCTTTCACCCCCCTGCTAGAACTCCAGCCGCTGGTACTCGGCTACAGAGGCTGCTGCAGGCCGAGCCCGCTGCTGGGCCCATTCCCTCAACGCTACCACTTGCTCCGTCATGGTGCGAGATAGCGGTTGAGTTGCTTTCGTTGCTGCCAAAATGTCCAGTTGGGTAAATTCGCGGTTCTGGGCAAACGCTTCGTACATGGCAGCAATCAAAACTTGTTCGATCTCCGCGCCGGAGAAGCCCTCGCAGGCGGCGGCTAGCTGGCGCAGATCAAAGCGGCTGATGTCGCGCCGCCGCTTCTTCAGGTGGATCCGGAAAATCTCCATGCGCTCGTTAATGTTGGGCAGATCCACGAAGAAAATCTCGTCAAAACGGCCTTTGCGCAGGAATTCGCCCGGCAGGCGATCCACGCGGTTGGCCGTGGCCATGACAAACACCGGCGAGCGCTTCTCCTGCATCCAAGTGAGAAAGGAGCCAAAGATACGACTGGAGGTGCCGCCGTCGGAGTCGCTGGAACCTGCCGCTCCGGCGAAGGCTTTGTCCAGCTCGTCGATAAAAAGGATGGCCGGCGCCAGCGATTCAGCAGTGCGCAGGGCGCTGCGCAGGTTGGCCTCCGACTTGCCGACCATAGAGCCATCGTAGACCCGGCCCATATCCAGGCGCAGCAGCGGCAGGCCCCAGAGGCGGGCGGTGGTCTTGGCGATCAAGGACTTACCACAGCCAGGTACGCCCAGAATCAAGAGTCCCTTGGGCTGAGGCAAGCCATAGGCGCGGGCCCGCTCGGTAAAGGCCTCAGAGCGCTGCAGCAGCCAGCGCTTTAACTCCTCTAGGCCGCCGACGGCGTCGATGGTCTCGTCTTCTTCGATGAATTCGAGGATGCCGTTGCGCCGGATCAGCTGCTTTTTCTCAGAGAGGATGATATCCACCTCTGCCTCGCTGAGGCGGCCGTGCATCACCACCGCCTTGCGGTAAACTTTTTCCGCCTCGTCTTGCGTTAGGCCAAGGGCTGCCTTGACCAGCTTTTCCCGCGCCTCAGGGCTCAGGGATCCGCCGCGGGGAAGCTGCTCCAACTGCCGGTTGAGGGTGCGCTCCAGGGTGGCCATGTCCGGCAAGGGAAAGTCCACCACGCAAATGTCTTTTTCCAGCTCGACGGGAATTACCTGCACCGGCGACATCAGCAAGATGGTTTTGTGGGATCCCTTCAAGCTGGCGATGGCATCGCGCAGCCAGCGTTTGACTTCGGTGTTGTCCAAAAAGTCGTGCAGATCTTTGAAGACGCAGATGGCGGGATCTTTTTGCTCCATCACCCACTGAATAGCCGGCTGGGGGGATTGGGTGTTGTGCTGGGTGAGGCTGCGGGGGTTGCCGTATTCAACAATGCCGTGGGTAACCGTCCAGACAAACAGGCGCCGCTGCGGCTTGAGGGTGCGAGCGATCGCCGCCAGAGCTGCCTCCGCCCGTTCTTCCTCTGGAGTGACCAGGTAGAGCAGTGGGTATTGAGCTTGGATGAGAATGCTGAGCTCTTGCATGGGAAACACCAACTGCGCGGAGGGAAATCTAAGCGAAACCGACAGAAAGGAAGGAAAACGGCGTCTGGAGTTTGCCTGTCTTCAAAGTACTTGAGATATCCTGACTTGCTCTTTACTAACCCTTGTTTTATACCCCTCCTGTCTGCTCAAGCTCACAAAGAGGCATACCTTTGAAACAGCGCAAAAAGCCTTAGCAGGGCACCAGCTCGTCTTGTCGTTGCTCTTCGGAGGCCGAGGCCGCTCCCCAGTATTCCGGCTCCACCTCTTCGAGGATGGCTTCAGAAGCGGACTGCTGGTGAAGCGAAACCACCTCCCCATTGCGGATGACAAACGGATGGCCGCACTCAGGGCAGCGGTGGACGCGGTAGGCGCTGCCTTGCACCCCTTCGATGACCTCCGGGTGAAGCAGGTAGAAGGTGAGGGCCTTCTCCGCTACTGCCGACATCGGCTCCCGCTCCACGGCAGCCCGAATCTTCAGATTCCGGTGCAACTCGGGTGGGAGATACAACGTCACCTTTTGCTTGGCCTCTGCGCCTTCCACAACCTCTGGCCGCTGACTCATGGCTAACTGTTTCTCGTTGTATGCCGGACTTGCGGTTCATGATAGCTAGTCTGCCGCCTTGACAGCAAGTTTTTAATAATCTGTAACAATTTTCTCGGGAATTGCTCAGGCTTGCGGAGATCGCTTGCCGGCGGAGTAGGCTAAGTAGGAGACTCAAAGCGGAACGAGCAGTCCCCATGGAACGCCTGATCAACACCTTCAGCAAAAACTTCTCCACCTGGAGCCGTCGGTTTCTGGTGCAGGCCGGCGACGGTTTGGCCAGCCTGAAAGACACGGCTTTAGATAATGGCAATCTGCTCCTCTGCAAAGCCCGCATCGCGCTTGCGGATGCCAGCTTCACCACCCTGCGGGCGCTTCGGTCTCGCTTTGGTTCTGGTCGCTAGCTGCCCAAATCTTGCAGCCGGTAGAGGTGGGCGTAGAGCCCGTTGAGGGCCATGAGCTCGGCGTGGGATCCCTGTTCTTTCAGTTCCCCTCGCTGCAGCACGAGGATGCGATCCACGTGGCGGATGGTGGAGAGGCGGTGGGCGATGATCAGGGCGGTGCGATCCCGCAGCAGGGTTTCCAGGGCGGATTGGATCAGGGCCTCGGTGCCCACATCTAGGCTGGCGGTGGCCTCGTCCAAGACCAAGATTTTCGGATCCCGCCACAGGGCCCGCACAAAGCTGATGAGCTGTTTTTGGCCGCTGGAGAGGTTGCTGCCCCGCTCCCGCACGGGGGTGGCGTAGCCCTGGGGCAGATCGCGGATGAGCTCGTGCAGGTGGAGTTGACGGGCCACCCGCTCCACTTCTGCCAGCTCGCCCTCCTCTCCTAGAGTGATGTTTTGCTGGATATCTCCAGAGAACAAGAATCCATCTTGCAGGATCACGCCCAGGTGACGGTGCAGCTCGGCCTGAGGCAGGTGGCGAATGTCCACGCCGTCGATGCGGATGCAGCCGCGAGTTACTTCGTAAAGGCGGCAAAGTAGGCGAATGATGGAGCTTTTGCCAGCGCCGGTGGGCCCCACGAGGGCGACCTTTTCGCCGGGGCGGATGGTGAAGCTGAGGTCTTTGAGCACCCACTCGCCGGGGTTGTAGGCAAACCAAACATGCTCGAACTGCACCTCTCCTTTGGCGGTTGGGGGCAGGTGGCGGGGGCTGACGGGATCCCGGATGGCGACGGGCAGGCGGAGGATGTGGTCGATGCGTTCCACGGCGGTGAACCCCGCCTGCAGGGCGGTAAACTTTTCCGCCAACTGGCGCAGCGGGTTGAAAAAGCGCTGGGAAAAGAGGATGAAGGCGTAGAGGCTGCCGAAGGTGAGAGGTTCTCGGGGCAGGGATCCCAGCCACTCCCCCCTGCCGGCTGCCAGCACCTGCTGCCCGCCCACCCAGAGGAGAGCGGCCACCGCCAGCCAGGCAACCCACTCCAAAACGGCGGAAAGGGCAGCGTCGTAGAGGATGGTCTGATCCACCTCTTGGATGTAGCGGCGGTTGATGGTTTGAAAAATCTCGCTGTTGAGCCGCTCCCGCCGAAACAGTTGCACCACGGCAATGCCCAAGACGTTTTCCTGGATCCAGGCGTTGAGCTTAGAGAGCTCTTCCCGCACGCGAAAGTTGGCATCGCGAAAGCGGCGCTGCAGCTCGACCACTACAGCGCTGGCTGGCAGGACGATGAGGATCAGCAGCAGGCCCAGATCCCAGCGCTGGCTGAGCATCACCACCCCGATTACCAGCAGGGTAAAGAGGTCGCTGACGATGCCGACCGCGCCGGTGGAAAACACATCTCCCAAGGCCTCCACATCGCTGGTGATGCGGGTGATCAACTTGCCCACCGGGGTGCGATCGAAAAATTGGGCCGGCAGGGCCAGCACGTGGGCGAAGAGATCGTTGCGGATGTCGCGGGTCATCAACTGCCCCAGCTTCTGGCTGCTATACCCTTCCAGGGCCTGAAAAACCCAGCGGGCCAGCAGGGTGAGGATCAACAGGCCCGCGTAGGGCCAGAGGCCGGCGAGGATCCCACTGTCGCCTTGGGCAAGCGCTTGGGCGATGGGGCCGTCCAGGGCCCGCTGCAGGATCAACGGCTGCACCGCATCGGCTAGGGCCAGGGGCGGCAAAAAGGCCAAGGCCGCCAACAACAGCTTCAGGTGCCGACGGGCATAGGGCCAGAGCAGCCGCAGCAGCCGCCAGTCGCTGCGGGGATCCCTACTCAAATCGGCATCGGGGGAAGAGGTGGCAAGGCTCACGGACTTACACCCAAAAAGATGAAGACGACTCATGGAGAGCCCTGATCTACTCTAAGCTCTCTCCCTGATGAGGCTTGGCCCTCACCCCCGTCCCCTCTCCCTCTGGGAGAGGGGGGTTGGGGGCGCCGCTTGTTGCTGGGGGACAGATGGAAAACCGGCGGTTTCAGGGCCTGCCGGGGCAGGTTTCAAAGAGGCCTAGAAGACAAGCCTTAGCGGAAGCCGTTGCTCTGCTCCCGCAACTGGGCAGAAAACTGAGAGGGGATCAGCTTGGTGCCCACCCCGGCATCGGTCAGTAGCTCCAACAACAAAGAGTGGGGGGATCCCCCGTCCAGAATGTGGGCAGCCCGCACCCCCTGCGCTAGAGCGCGAATGCAACACTGCACCTTGGGGATCATGCCCCCTCTGACCACCCCTGTCTGGATAAGCTGGCGGGCCGTCTCGATATCCAGGAGCGTAATCAGGGAGCTGGGATCCTCAGGGTCTCTGAGAATGCCAGGGGTGTCGGTGAGAAGGATCAGCTTTTCTGCCCCCAGAGAGGCCGCCAGCTCTCCCGCCACAGTATCGGCGTTGATGTTGTAGGCTTGGCCTGTCTCGTCGGCGGCCACGCTGGAGATCACCGGGATCTGGCCGCCCTCCAACAGAGTTTGCACCAACTGGGGGTTGATGCTGCTGACTTCCCCCACAAAGCCGATTTCCGCCCGGCCCTGGGAGCGGGCTCGAATCAAATTGCCGTCCCGCCCGCACAGCCCCACCGCCGAGCCGCCGGCCAGGCTGATGAGCTGCACGATCTGTTTGTTGACTTTGCCCACCAGCACCATCTCCACCACCTCCATGGTGGCCGCATCGGTCACCCGCAGGCCGTCCACAAACTTGAAGGGGATGTCCAGCTTCTGGAGCCAACTGTTGATCTCCGGCCCCCCGCCGTGCACCAGCACCGGCCGAATGCCGACACAGGCCAGAAAAACAATATCCCGCAGCACCTCGGCCCGCCGCTCCTGGTGCACCATGGCGGCGCCCCCGTACTTGATGACAATGACACGGCCCTGGTACTGCTGGATGTAGGGCAGAGCCTCGATGAGGATCTGCGCCCGCGTCAGGGGATCACAGGCCACAGCCTGCGAACCGGTCGCCGCGGGAAGAGAAGCGTTGGTCTGCACTGCCGGACGTCCCTCACAACACGAAACCTTGACCCAGAAGATCGTAATATTGCCTGCAGACAAACGTCGGGCTCCGGGTTAGGTTTTTTGCAAGCGGCAGCCCCTCTCTTTGCCAAACAGCAAGGCGCTCGCCGGCCACTGCCAAAAACAGCAAGCCATTAGCTGCGCAGGGTAACGGGAAAGTGTTTTTCTAGCTGCGCCCTCACCTGGTTTTGCGCAGCTTCCACCTCGGCATCGGTGAGGGTGCGATCCGGAGCGCGGTACACCAGTCGGAAGGCGAGGCTGCGCTGCCCCGGCGGTACCCCTTGGCCGCGGTACTCGTCGAAAAGCTGTACCGACTGCAGCAGAGGGCCTGCCGCCTGGCGGATTACTTTCTCGATGTCTGCCACCGACAGCTCCAGCGGCGCAAAGAAGGCGATATCCCGATCCGAGGCCGGAAAAGGCGAAAAGGGGGAAAATTGCACTAGGCCCCGCTTCTCCAGGCTGGCCAACAAGGGATCCAGATCCACCTCAAACCCATAGACCTCCTCCGGCAAATCCTTCTCCTGGCAAAGGCGGGGGTGCAACTGCCCAAATAGGCCAATGCGGGATCCCTCGATCCAGATGCCGGCCTGGCGACCGGGGTGCAACAGCGGCGATTGCGCCTCGGGGGGATCGGGGCGAAACTCAGAAGTAAACCCCAGCCGCTCCAGCGCCGAGACCAAGAGCCCCTTAGCCTCAAACCAGTCCATGGGCCGGCTGTGGTGCCGCCAGTCATTGGGGTTGAGGTCCCCGCCCAGGATGCCGCCCAAGTGCTCCGCCTCCTGATAGGGCTCAGGGCTGGAGGGAGGGGCATAGGCAAAGACGTGGCCAATCTCAAAAGCCTGCAGCGGGCCGTTGCCCTGATCCCAGTTGAAGCGAAAAGCCTCCACCAAGCCCGGCAACAGCGCCTTGCGCACAGCGGAGTACTCGGGGGAAAGCGGATTGGCGATTTTGACCAAGGAGCTGTCCTCCTCTGCCGGACAGAGGGAGATGTGGTACACCTCCGTCAGGCCAATGCCCCGCATCACCTCGCGAATTTGCCGGGTCAAAGTTTCCCGTGCAGAGAGGGATCCCACCTGCGGCTCCGTGGGCAGGGTTTCCGAGAAGCGGTCGTAGCCGTAGAGACGGGCAAATTCCTCAATCAAGTCGATCTCCCGTTCGACATCCCGCAGGCGGTAGGGGGGAACAGACACCTGCCAAACGCAGCCGGCCACGCCTGCTGTCTCCGTAGCAGGGAGGGGGGGAGCCTCCGGGGCAACTGCCTGACAGCGGGAAAGCTGAAAGCCCAAGGCCGGCAAGATCTCCTCCACATCCTCTGGCCGCACCTCTTCCCCCAACACGTCGATGAGGCGCGACAGCCGCAGCTTCAGCGTCCGCTCCAGCGGTGGCCGTTGGTCAAAGGTGGTGAGGCCAACCACCGATCCTCCCGCCAGCTCCAAAATCAACTGCACCGCCCGATCCCGCGCCAGGTCGAGGGTGGCAAAATTAACCCCCCGCTCATAGCGGGCCGAGGCTTCCGTGCGCAGTCCCTGCGAGCGGGCCGAGCGGCGCGTCACCACCGGGTCGAAGAGGGCGGCCTCCAAAAAAATGCTGGTGGTGGCCGAGCTCACTTCTGTCTCTTCTCCCCCCATCACACCTGCTAGGGCTACCGGCTGGCCGCCGGCCACGATGAGATGGCTTTCAGGGTGCAAGGTGCGGGTTTGGCCGTCCAGGGTTTTCAGGGTTTCTCCCGCCTGGGCAAAGCGCACCTCAATAGTGGGCTTCTTCTTGCCCATGACCTGCAGCAGGCGATCCCAATCGAAGGCGTGCAGGGGCTGGCCCCATTCCAGCAAGATCAAGTTGGTAACATCGACAACATTGTTGATGGAGCGCATGCCAGCGGCGGCCAGGCGATGCTTGAGCCAGTCGGGAGAAGGGCCGACCTTCACTCCCTCGATCAACACGCCACTGTAGGCGGGGCAGGCCTTGGCGTCGGCAATGCGCAGGTTGAAGTTGGGGATGGGCTTGGCCTGTAGGGGCTGAACCGGCGGCAGGCGCAGCGGGTTGCGGGTGAGGGCGGCCACCTCGCGGGCGATCCCCACCATGCTCAGAGCATCGGCGCGGTTGGCGGTGGAAGTGAGATCCAACACCACATCGTCCAGGCCTAGCAGCGGGCGGGCGTCAGACCCCAGCGGGTGGGCCTTGAGATCCAAATCAGGCGGAAATTCGTGGATCCCTTCCGAAGCCCTCTCCAGCCCCAGCTCGGCCAAAGAGCAGATCATGCCTTCCGAGAGCACTCCCCGTTTCTCCGCTTTGGCAATGGTCAGGTTCACAGCGGGCAGATGAGTGCCCGGCGTGGCCACAGGAACCAGCAAGCCGGCGCGGGCGTTGGCCGCTCCGCAGACGATGGTGGCCGGTTGCTCAGATCCCAAGTCCACCTGGCAAACGCGCAGCTTGTCAGCATTGGGATGGGGCTCGGCGGCTAGGATCCTGCCCAGCACCACCCCTTCTGCCCAACTGCGGCGATCTTCAATCTCCTCCACCTCAAACCCCACCAGAGTGAGGGCTTCTGCCAATTCTTCCGGGGAAAGCTCAAAGTCCACCAATTCCCGCAGCCACTTCAAGGAAATGCGCATCGCTGAGCCATCGCTGCAAACGCCGCACCCATTATCGCTCACTCCGAGTTCGGGCCAAAGGCAAGCAAGGCGCGCAAACTTCCCCTCGCAGGTAAGATGGTTACGCCGTGCCGAGGTACTGGCATCGAGGCAAGACGGCGCGTCTTTCAGGCTGTGGATGTGGGTATGGGACAACGGCAACTCTTGCGCGGGATCCTGATCGGTCTGGGCCTTCTGGCTGCCCTGGTGGTGTGGGCTATCACCTGGCTGCTCACCCAAAGCCCTCTGGCTTTGTTGCTATCTCGCCCGGCGCTGCCGCCGATTGTGGGCCTAGCTCCCCGTTCCACCCAGGCGCTGTTGCTGCTGGCCGCCCCTCTCGAGGATTTGCAGGCATTTTGGCAAGCGGCAACCCCCGCTTCCCAGCGACGCGCCACTCGTCAGCAGTGGCGGAAGTTTTTCTCCGGCGCAGGCCCGGGCTGGTTGGGAGCCATGCTGGCCGGGGGAGCCCTGGATTTCGAGCGGGAGGTGCAGCCCTGGCTGGGGAAAAGCACCCTCTTGGCCAGCTTGCCGGAGTGGGGCACCTTGGTTGCCTTGGAAACTCGCGACGCGGCGCTTGCCCAATTCGAGCTGAACCTGTTGTGGGAGCGGCAGAGCTTGGCCGGCTTGCCAGTGCAGGTGGATACCTACAAGGGCATTCAGGTGGTGTCCAGCCCGCTTCCGGAGTTGCAGGGGTTCACGGCAGCCCTTTTCGGCGAGCGCTATGTGCTGCTGGCAGAACAGGCTGCTGCCATTCGCGCCGCCATCGATGCGTGGCAGTTGCCGCAGTTGTCGTTGGTGAGCAAGCCGCAGTTTCGGCAGGTGATCCAGCCGCTACAGGAGGCGCATGTGGGTTGGGCTTTCTGGCAAAATCCGGAATCGCCCTCTCCCGACGCTCTGGCGTTGCAGGCAGTGGGGCTGGGGCTGGGGGTCAACTTTCGGGGGTTGGTGGCCGAAACTGCCGCCCTTTGGCATACGCCTGCTGAGTTCGCTTTGCCGACGGTAGAAGCTTTTCATCCGCAGGTTATTCGGCATCTGCCCGACGAGACGCTAGCGCTAATTTCCGGACAGAACTGGGCCAACCTTTGGCAGAGCTTGGGGCGGATGCAACCCCTGAGCCTCTTCGGCCTGCGGCTGGATCCCGGCCAATGGCTGCAGCAGTTGCAATTGCAGGTGGAGCTGGACTGGCAGCACTTGTTGCCGGAAAGGGGAGAGTTCGCCCTTGCCTTTTTGCCCACGGATGGGGAACTGGCCTGGCTGTGGGTTGGCAAGAGGCCGGATGCGCCAACGCTGGATGAGCGGGCAATCGCCCAGGGCTGGCAGGTGGTGTCGATTGCAACTAAGCATGGCACCGCCACTGTCTGGAGCAAGCCGGCGGCCCAGCCGCAACCCCAGCCAAGCCACTCCACGCCGCGAGAAGACATCCCCCTCTTGGCCGGTGGGCTGCTGCAGGTCAGCGGCAGGGGAGGCTCTCCCCGGGTGCAGGCGGCAGAGGCTCTTCCCCAAGCCCTGCCCGCTATCCCGGAAGCATCGCCTCTCTCGGCCCAGGTGTACCACACCGACCGGGAAGGCTACTCCTACCTGGCTTCTTCTTTGGCGGCTTTGGAAGCGGCCCTGGCGGATCCTCCCTTGAGCGCCAGCCGCGCCTGGCGCAGCCTGGTGGCCCCCCTGCCCCACCGCAACCTGGGCTATGGGTACGGATCCCTGGGGGTTCTACCGGAAACTTGGCTGCCCCAACTGCAGGGATCCCGCTGGTCGTCCACGCGCCTGGCCTTCGCCACCACTGCCCTGACGCTGTCCGAGGCTCCCTATCCGGATCGGGGGCACTGGCTCCTCCAGAGGGGCAAGCTATTTTGGCAGTGGTACTGAGTGGAGCCCGTCAAACTATCCAGGGATCCCGGCAGCCGGGGTGAATGTACTTGCCCAAGTAGAGCTGGTTGCCCGTCTCGTTCCACTGCACAAAGTCGAAAATTTGGGTGAGCAGGAGCATTCCCCGCCCTGACTCTTCCGTTTCCAGGATGCCGCAGCGGCAGCGGTTTAGCTCCTCCTGGGGACGAAAGCCGGATCCCTGATCCCGCACCAGCCACTGATAAAACGGCTCGGAGCTGGCGTATTCGACGATCACCCTCTTGTTGGGATCCAGGCCATTGCCGTGGCGAACGGCATTGATGATCGCCTCTTGCAGGCCCAAACGCACCTCCGCCCTCCAGGGGGGGGGAACTTTGGCAATCAACAAATCCAGAACCGGCTGGGTATAGAGGGTGGAGGGAAAGCTGATAACGCTCCAGGAGCAGTGGGCTGGCTTGAGGGAGAGGGCAATCACAGGGGCAGTCGGGGGCACAACGCTCTTTTTCCATCCTAGCCAATCCCCGTTGGCCTCAGCCCGGTCGGGCCAGATTCCGGCAGGGATCCTTTTTGGCGTACCATCTTGAGTGGTAAAGCTCTTCGCGGTTACCCTGATCGACTATGGTGATCAAAGTTGGGGATAAGGTTAGGGTGCGCTCTATTCAGGATCGCGGACAAGAAGAGGTGAGCGCGCTGGTGGGCAAGGAGGCTGTGGTGCTGGCACGGCGGGTGGTCGATGGCAGTGGCATCGGCTACATTTTGGAATTTCCCGATCGCTCCCGGCACTGGTTTTTCGAGAGCGAGCTGGAAGTGGTCGATTCCGGCCACGCCAAGGATGAGCCGAGTTGAGCAGTCTGGCTACCGGCTAGACAGTGGATTAGTGGCAGTTGCGGTGTCGGATCCTCTCTGCGTGTAAGTTGCCGCAAGGTGGCCGCCCCAGCTCTCAGTTTCCTCAAGCCTACATTTCAGCTTCAGGTAGCCGGCCTGGGAGATGCCGTTCTCTTTTCCGATGGAGTTCTCGCCATATCAGGTTGGGAGCATCAAGCTCAGGGCCGCTGTTGTCCCGTTGCCGTTGTCTGGATAAGTGGTCGTGGCTTCTCTTCCCCATTTGAATCGTCGTTTGCTGGCCCGCCAGATGGCCGCCCAGGTGGATGGCCTGACCGTCAAAATGGCTGCCGCTGCTCTGGAGGCAATGCTAGACAGCATCAGCCAATGTCTGGCGGAAGGAGGATCGGTGCGGCTGGCGCGCTTTGGCACCTTCTCGTTGCGCTACCGCCCGGCCCGGCAAACCTATCACCCGCGCACCAAGGCCCCCATCCACATCCCCGCTGCCCAGGTGCCCCATTTCGTCCCCAGCCCGGAACTGGGGCGACCCAGGAGGGATCCCCAAGAAGAAGCGGAAGCGCTGGCATCCGTCTAGAATGGCCGTTTTGCTCTGGTTTCGCACCGATTTGCGCCTGCTAGATCACCAGCCGCTGACGCGGGCTTGCCAGCAGGGATCTCTCCTCATTCCCCTCTATTGCCTAGATCCGCGCCACTTTGGACAGACGGCCTTTGGCTTTCCCAAGACCGGCTCTTTCCGCGCCCAGTTCCTGCTGGAGAGCCTGGCCGACCTGCGGCAGCAGCTCCGGGCCCGCGGCTCTGACCTAGTCATTCGCCAAGGCCAGCCGGAGCAGGTGATCCCGGCCCTGGCGCGGGAGTGGGGGGTGGAGGCCGTCTATGCCCACGAAGAGGTGGGCACCGAGGAGGAGGCGGTTGCTGAGGCCCTGCAGCAAGCGCTGCAGCCCTTGGGGATCCGGCTCCATCTGGACTGGGGTCACACCCTCTACCACCCCGAAGATCTCCCCTTTGCCCTGGCAGACCTGCCGGAGGTGTTTACCCGCTTTCGCCAGCAGGTGGAAGCCAAGGCCGAGGTTCGCGCTCCCCTGCCCATCCCTTCCCTGCCGCCCCTGCCGCCGGGGCTAGATCCTGGCCCCCTGCCCACCCTGGCGGCGCTGGGGTTGAGCTTGCCGCCGCCGGATCCCCGCGCCCGCTTTGTCTATGCCGGCGGCAGCACCGCCGCCCAGGCCCGCCTGCAGACCTATATCTGGGATCTGGACCGGCTGCGCGTCTACAAAGAAACCCGCAACGGCATGCTGGATCCCAACGACAGCTCGCGCCTTTCTGCCTGGTTGGCGTTGGGCTGCATCTCCCCTCGCGTTGTCTACGCCGAAGTCAAGCGCTACGAGGAGGAGCGGGTGCGCAACGAATCCACCTACTGGCTGGTGTTTGAGCTGCTGTGGCGGGACTACTTTCGCTTCATCTTGGCCAAGCATGGGGCCAAGCTGTTTCGCCCCGCAGGGATCCAGGGGATCCCCATCCCTTGGCAGCAGGACGGGGATCGCTTCCAGGCTTGGTGCCGCGGCGAGACCGGCTACCCCCTGGTGGACGCCAACATGCGGGAGCTGGCAGCCACCGGCTTCATGTCCAACCGCGGGCGGCAGAATGTGGCCAGCTTCCTCACCAAAAACCTGGGGATCGACTGGCGTCTGGGGGCGGAATGGTTTGAATCGCTGCTGATTGACTACGACGTGGCCAGCAACTACGGCAACTGGAACTACACCGCCGGCGTAGGGAACGATGCCCGCGGCTTCCGCTACTTCCACATTCCCAAGCAATCCCGCGACTACGATCCCCAGGGCCACTACCTGCGCCACTGGCTGCCGGAACTGGCCGGGATCCCCGGGGACAAGATCCACGAGCCCTATCGCCTCAGCGCCGCTGAGCAAAAGCAGTTTGGCGTGCGGCTGGGGGTAGACTATCCCCGCCCCGTGGTGGATCTGGAAAAGTCCCTGCAGGCCAGTCGGCGGGCTTACGAAGCGGCCCTGGCCCGCTACCGCCGCGGCTAGGGGGATCCCCTCGAAACGGGAGTGGCGGGCTGGGGGACGACGCGGCTAAGACGCCGCAAGCCAGGCAGGCCAGCATCCACCACCACCAAGCTGCCGTCTGGCAAGGCAAGTAGAGAGCCAGGCCGCTGGAAGCGAGCTGAGACCACCGGGCCATCCTGCCAGCCCGGCTCATCCCCCCCGGCCAGGGTAGAGACCTGCCCGCTGGGCTGAAGACGGCGAATGCGGCGGTTGTCTTGGTCGGCCAGCCAGAGGACCCCCGCACTGTCGAAGGCCAGCCCTGCAAGGGTTTGAAAACGGGACTCCGCCAGAGGGCCATCGCGGTAGCCTGCTTCCGCCTGGGAGAGGGTGGTCAGGTGTCCGTTGGCAGAGAGCCGGCGCAGGCGATGCCTATCGGCAATCCAGAGGTTACCCGCCTTGTCCACTGCCAGAGCTGTCGGCTCCAGAAGCTGGGCTTGCTCTGCCGGCCCATCGGCGGATCCCGGCTGGCCGGTGCCAGCGGCCGTCGTCACTTTGCCCGTGGGAGTGATGCGGCGGATGCGGCGGTTGGCGCGATCGGCCACGTAAAGGCTGCCGTCCAGACCCAGGGCCAGGCCAAAGGGTTCGCGAAACTGCGCCTCGTCGCGCTCTCCATCTCGGTGGCCGGCTGAACAGGTGCCGGCAAAGGTGCTCACCCGCCGCTGTCGGCTGATGTAGCGCAGGCAATGGTTGCCGCTGTCGGCCACCCACAACCCCCCCTTGGGATCCCAAAGTAGCCCTTGGGGGGAGTGAAACTGGGCCTGCTCCGCCACCCCATCCCGGTGGCCGGCCTTGCCGCTGCCCGCCCACACCTCCAGTTCCCCTTCGGGGGAAAGCCGGAAAATGCGGTGCTGGGCCGGGTCGGCTAAGTAAAAGAACCCCTCGGGGTCTGCGGCAATGCCGCCGATCTGCTGCAGGGAGATCCTGGCCTCCCCCTCGTTATCGGAGCTGCTGCCCTCCGGCTTGGCTGCCGCAGCGGTGCGGCCATCGAGGAGGGTCTCCACTCGCCAGCCCGAGGCCGCTGTAGGAGTGGGAGTGGGCCACTCGTAAATCCAGGTTCCCAGTCCTTGTCCTTCAGCGTCGGCCACCGCCACCCAGACCGTGCCGGAAAGAGAGGCTGGCGGCATCACCGTCAGACTGTTGCGGCTGCGCGAGCGAATTTCCCCCCTCAGGATGCGCTCCGGATTGGCGGCTGAGGCAAAAAGAACGCTTTCCACCCGCTCCAGATTTTCCCCCGACAGCAACAACGGCTGGCCAGGCGCCGGCACCCCTGCCCCTGCGTGCAGCAGCGGCACTCCCACCTCGGAGAGCACCAGCAGGCTCAGGCGGCGACTGCTGCTGTCAGCGCTTCCAGAGCGGGCAGAAAGAGTCAGGGATCCCTTCCCTTGCGCCAAGGTGGTGGATCCCCGGTAGGCAATGGCGCTGAGCTCCGCTTCCCCGGCAGGTGGGTTGGTAAAAGTGAAGGTGGCCGGCTGCCCTAGGCGCAGGGGCGCGTTGGCGGTCTGGCGATAGCTGCCCAGGGTAATGCTGAGATCGATCCCCTCCACCCCCGGCCAGGTGGGGGTACGAGCCAGCCAGCGATCCACGTCGGAGGCAGGGAGCTGGGCCACCAGATCGGATCCTTGTTCCTGGAGGAGCAGGACGATGCGGTTGTTGGGCACCGCCAAACCCGATTGGCGGGCCTGTTCGAGTGTGAGAGCGGCGGGGGCGAGGGGAGTTGGGGTGGAAACCGGCTGCAGGGCAGAAGGGGAAACGACGCTGGGAGACAAATTAGAGGAAGAGAGCTCGCCGCAGGCCGAGAGGGCCAGCACCAGAGCACTCAGCGCCGGCAAAGATAGCGGTGCAGGGGAAGCCCGTCGTGGCATGATGCAGCTCATCCTCTCCCACAAACTGGGAAGCGGCGGGAACCCAAACCTCCATGTCGATAGCAACTCACGTAAAAGCCGGCAGAAATTGCCCCGCTACTTTTTCTGCGGACAGCCGCGCCCCACCGCCTGCTCGGCATAGGGAAACCCCTCAGCCAGCCTCGCAGGCCTTGAACCCTAACCCTATCCATGCTTAAGCCGTCTCACCCAAGGGTGAGTTGCACTCCTCACTTCTTAATATCCTTACTCAAATCCCCGTCGAAAAGCCAGATGGCAATCGGATGCTCGCCAAGCCATGTTCGTTTTTGTCCGCTCGATATCCCAGCCCCTTCGAGCAGAAGCCTCCAGCCCGGTGGAAGGCCGGGGCTAACCTATGGGTCCGGAATTGGCCACCCTCGCGGATAGATCAAATAGACGGTACCCCCGGAGTGGGCCAACCACAAAGGCTCTAGCTGGTCGCGGCGGTAGGTGCGGCGAACTTCTTCGTTGGTCTTGGCCGCCGGATCGTGGAGGATGGGATCCCCTTGGCGGTCGAACCCCACCAGCACCGCCAGATGGCCGTTGCTTTTGGGGATCGGCGCCCCCTCCAGCTCGCCCTCGCCCCAGGCATAGCTGAGGATAGCCGGCACGCCGGCCGCGATCCAGGCTTCTGCCTGGGCCAGGCTCTGCAGCCGCGCCACCACGCCGGCCAAACCCCGCTCGGCGGCATGAGCCACGTTGAAGGCCCAGTTGCCGTGGCCCTGGTAAACCCGGTCGTACACCCCGGCCGCCGCGGCGCGCACCAACGGCTCACAGGGGGGGGGATCCCGCTGCCAGTAGGCCATCACCATCGCCAAGGCAGTGGGGCTGCACCAAGCTGCTCCCCCGTCGGCATAGACCATTTGGGAACACAAGGGCAGCTCCAAGACCTGGCCCCAGCGGCTGGGATCCCCAGGGGAGAGGCGGTCGGGCTGGGCCGGCTGGTTGGAAAAGGCAACCGCCACCTGATCCACCAGGGGAGAGCGGCCCGCCTCTTGCGTGAACAGGCGCACCCTGACTTGGAAAGCCTCTGCCCCGTTGTGGGTATCCTTGAGCACCAACAAGTCCGTGTGCAGGTTGCCATCTGCGTCTTCCTGCCCGCGCACGGAGTGGCTGGCCAGGGTGGGCGGATCGGCAGCCCACACGCCGGCGTGATACCACTTCGTCCAGCGCCCCGCAAGCTTGGCCCGGATCTCCACTTCTAGCCAGGTGCCGGGAGGGGTGGTGGCATTCCAGGAGACGATTGCTTCCACCAGAGGAAAGCTGGCGGGAACTTCCGGGCTGATGGCTTCTCCCACCCAATAGCTGCCGGGGGGATGAAAAGGACGTCCGCGCAATGGCGACTGCGGCTCCTCAAGGCTGACTTCTTGCCGCCAGCTCTCTGGATCTAAGACCAATTGCCCTTGGGCGTTCAGCCGGATCCCGCGGGCTGACCAGCCCTGAAAACCTTGGGGGGCATGCCAGCGCTGCAACCTGGTGCGATAGGGGGAGTGGCGCTGGGCTTGCATTGTCAAGAGTCCTGGAGAAGTTGCAACCGGCTGGGCCAACGCGGGCAGGAGCAGCACAACGCCGCTGACCAGCCCAGACAGCCTTTGCCAGGAGTCTTTGCCTTGCGGCAGCATTGTCGGCTTGCCCCCACTAATAGTGCGACACCGCCGGATGCCCCTTAATGTACCAGCGCCAGGGAAGCTCTACCCCGCGGGTAATGCCGATGCGGGTAGTTTGGACAATGGGGAACTGTGCCTCCCAAGCAGGGGATCCCTCCAGCCAAATGCCTTCCTGGCCGACAGCCACCGGCTCCAGCCGCCAGCCGTTGTGGGATCCGTCAATGCGCAACGCCTGACAGAGCAGGCCTGGCCCCGCCGCCACCCGCGCCGGTTTCATGCGCTTGTTGGCCGGGATCCACTCCGGCAGGCAATCCAACTGGGCTGCCCGGATCAAAACCGCTGACGCGATCCCTTCCGCCTCGGTGACGATGTTGAGACAGTGGTAGAGGCCGTAGATGCGATAGACGTAGAGATGGCCGGGCGGCCCGAACATCACCTGGTTGCGGCGGGTCTTGCGGCGATAGGCGTGGCATGCCGGATCGCCGGCGGTGTAGGCTTCCGTTTCCACAATCTGCGCCCGCACCTGCAGCCCATCGGCAAATTGCCGCACCAGCACCATGCCCAGCAACGTAGGCGCCACCAGCGGCGCCGGCTTGCTTAACCACTCCCAAGCAGCCACAGCCGGCTCGGCAACTTTCATCCCCCGGCAACAGCAGGGACGATGCTCACCTCATCCCCATCCTGTAGAGGCGTGTCCGATCCCTGGAGGAAGCGAATGTCTTCGCTGTTGACATAGAGATTGACAAAGCGGCGCAATTCCCCCTTTTCATCGCACAGCCGCGCCTTGATGCCCGGATAGGTCTGCTCCAAGGCCTCCAGCAATTCCCGAACGGTGGATCCCTCGCAACTTACCACCTCCTGATCCCGGGTGAGCACCCGCAGCGTGGTGGGAATTAACACCTTGACTGCCATAAGCCAATGCTTCGTCCAGCGACCAACCTTAGAAGACTAGGGTAGCAGCACCCCGTCAATGCCGTGAATCACCCCGTTGGAAACCGGAATATCCGCCAAGTTCACATTGGCCCCGTTGACCCGGATGCTGCCATCGGCTCCCACCTGCACCCGCAGCGGCAGCCCCGCCAAGGTGGTCAGAGTGGCCGATTGGCCAGGCCGCAGGTCAAACGAGGTAATCCGCCCCGGCACCACATGATAGGTGAGGATGCGGGTGAGCTGATCCCGATTGGCCGGCTGCAACAACGTCTCCACGGTGCCCGGCGGCAGTTGCCCAAAGGCCACATCGGAAGGGGCAAAGACCGTGAACGGCCCCGGCCCTGCCAACGCCGTGTTCAGCCCCGCCGCCCGCAAAGCCGTCGCCAACGTCGAGTAGCTGCTGGGCAAAGTTTCCAGCTCAACGGCAATGGTGTTCAGCCCCTGAGGCCGAGCCGTGGGAGCCAAAGCAAGGGGGGTCAACACCGCCACTGCCACCGGCAAGCAGCGACGCGCAAAGTGACGGACAGAACGGAGGATAGGCATGGTGCAGAGCTCCTGAGCGAGTGGGTCTGTGCCAGGGATCGTAACAGTTCTTCATTAAGACGCCGTTAAGAGCCCAGGGGGATCCCTCTCGCTTCAAACCGAAGCCTCCTGCCAGTCCAGCCGCTCCAGAGTGCGGGCGCGCTCCAATGCCTGTTCAAAGCTCTCCAGCTTGGGCGAGATCACCAGCGGATGGCCCACGTGCGCCTGCACCGCCTCCTGGGTTTTCAAGCCATTGCCGGTAATATAGGCTACCGTAACCGCCTCAGGATCAAGCTGGCCCGATTCGGCCAGGCGTTTGAGCACGGCAATGGTGGTGCCGCCAGCCGTCTCGGTGAAGATGCCCTCGGTCTCGGCCAAGAGCTTGATGCCGGCCACGATCTCGGGATCCGTGGCCGTCGCGATCTGGCCGCCGGTTTTGCGGGCAATCTCCAGGGCGTAGATGCCGTCGGCAGGGTTGCCGATGGCAATAGACTTGGCGATGGTATTCGGCTTAACCGGAGTAACAAAATCCCGCCCCTCGCGAAAGGCCTGGGCAATGGGCGCACAGCCCTGGGCCTGGGCGCCGTGGAAGATAACCGGCTTCTCCGCCACCAGCCCCACCTTCACAAACTCCTGAAAACCTTTGTAAATCTTGGTGTACAGGGATCCCGACGCCAGCGGGATCACCACCTGATCCGGCAGTTGCCACCCCAGTTGCTCCGCCACCTCGTAGGCCAGGGTTTTCGAGCCTTCTGCGTAGTAGGGGCGCAGGTTGATGTTGACAAAGCCCCAGCCGTAGCGATCCGCCACCTCGGCGCAGAGGCGGTTGACCTGGTCGTAGTTGCCCTCCACAGCCATGACGGTGGGCCTGTAGATGAGGGACCCTAGTACCTTGCCTGCCTCCAGATCCGCCGGGATGAAGATAGTGCACTCCAGGCCGGCGTGGGCGGCGATGGCAGCCGTGGAGTTGGCCAAGTTGCCCGTGCTGGCGCAGGAAACGGTGGTAAAGCCCAGCTCCTTGGCGCGGGTCAGGGCCACCGACACCACCCGATCCTTAAAGCTGAGGGTGGGCATGTTGACGGCGTCGTTCTTGAGGTAGAGGTTTTTTAACCCCAGCCGCCGGCCCAGCCGCTCCGCCTTCACCAGCGGCGTCATGCCGGTGCCCACATCGATGGGCCGCTCCGAAAGGACCGGCAGGAAAGGTCGGTAGCGCCAGATGGAGAGCGGCCCGGCCTGGATGCTCTGCCGGCTGACAACGCTCTTGAGCCAGTCGTAGTCATAGACCACTTCCAGGGGGCCAAAACACAGGTCGCACACGTGCTTGGCCACCGGCTCATACTCGGCCCCACATTCCCGACAGCGCAAGCGCCTAAAGCCCACCTGGAGGGTGCGCAAGGCCGAGCTGGGCGGCAAATCGGCAGGGCTGAGCGGGCGGTGGGAAAGGGTTTGGGTCATAGGAAGCCTCAGACAGGAGAAAGGGCTGGATCTTGTTTACCCGTCGTCGAGGGCAATCTTATCACCCGCGATCGACCCCGTCAACTAAACCCGACTAAAATAGTCTGAATTAGATCCGGCTGGGGAGAGCGGGATCCTAGCCGGTTTGGGCAACCTCGGAGCGGCAGACTGGTAGAGGTCTGGCTTTCTCTTGCCGAGATTTGGGGATAGCCCTCTATCCGTCGCTAGACTGGAGAAACAAGCTGTAACAACCTAATTGGGATAGGGGATCCCGGTATTCCGCGGGGGCGATCCTATGCTCAAAGTTGGACGGGACAACGTGGACTTTCTCGACCACTACGACGTGATCGTCGTGGGTGGGGGACACGCTGGCTGTGAAGCGGCCCTGGCGGCAGCGCGGCTGGGCTGTAATACCTTGATGCTGACGTTGAACCTGGACAAGATCGCCTGGCAGCCCTGTAACCCCGCTGTGGGGGGCCCGGCCAAGTCGCAACTGGTGCACGAAATCGACGCCCTTGGCGGCGAGATGGGCAAAGTTACCGACCGCACCTATTTGCAAAAGCGGGTGCTCAACCGCTCGCGGGGGCCGGCGGTATGGGCCTTGCGGGCGCAAACCGACAAACGCGAGTACGCGCGGGTAATGCGCTCGGTGGTGGAAAACCAGCCCAATCTGAGCATCCGCGAGGGCACTGTCACCGACCTGGTGCTGGGGCGCAACGATGAGGTGGTGGGCGTGGTTACCCATTTTGGCAGCGTCTTCGGCTGTGGGGCGGTGATCCTGACCACGGGCACCTTTCTGGGAGGGCGCATCTGGATTGGCCGCCACTGGCAGCCTGCTGGCAGAGCGGGGGAATTTGCCGTCGAAGGCCTGACCGACACCCTGCGCCAACTGGGCTTTGAGACAGGTCGGCTGAAGACGGGCACCCCTGCCCGTGTGGATCGCCGCAGCGTCGATTTTTCCGTGATGGAGCGGCAGCCAGGGGATCCCGACCTGCGCTGGTTTAGCTTTGACCCGGAGGTGTGGGTGCCGCGGGAGCAGATGGACTGCTATCTCACCCGCACCACGCCGGAGACCCACCGCATCATCCGCGAAAACCTCCACGAGACGCCGGTCTACGGCGGCTGGGTGGAGGCCAAGGGGCCCCGCTACTGCCCCAGCATCGAAGACAAGATCGTCCGCTTTGCCGACAAGGAAAGCCATCAAATTTTTATTGAGCCAGAGGGGCGGGATCTGCCGGAGCTCTACATCCAGGGGTTCTCGACGGGGATGCCAGAAAAGATCCAGATCCAGATGCTGCGCTCCCTGCCCGGCCTGGAGCGGTGCGTCATGCTGCGGCCTGCCTACGCCGTGGAATACGACTATCTGCCGGCCACCCAGCTCTACCCCACCCTGATGACCAAGAAGGTGCAGGGGCTGTTCTGTGCCGGCCAAATTAACGGCACCACCGGCTACGAAGAGGCAGCAGCCCAGGGTCTGATCGCCGGGATCAACGCCGCCCGCCTGGTGCAGGGGAAGCCGCTGGTAACCCTGCCGCGGGAGTCCAGCTACATCGGCACCCTCATCGACGACCTTTGTACCAAAGAGCTGCGGGAGCCCTACCGCATGCTCACCAGCCGCTCCGAATACCGCCTTATCCTACGCGCCGACAACGCCGACCAACGCCTCACCCCCCTGGGGCGGGAATGGGGCCTCATCGACGACCGCCGCTGGGCCCTCTTCCAGGCCAAGCAGGCCCGCATTGCCGCCGAGATCGAGCGCCTAGAAACCCAGCGGGTCAAGGCCCACGACCCCGCCGGGATCCACCTCAGCCAACTGACCGGCCAGGGGATCAAAGGATCCGCCACCTTGGCCGAGCTCCTGCGCCGCAACCCGATCCACTACGCCGACCTGCTAGAGCTGGGGTTGGGAAATGAGGAGCTGGATCCCTTTGAGCAGGAGGCAGCAGAAATTGCTGTCAAATACAGCGGCTACATCCAGCGGCAACAGAGCCAAATCGAGCAGGTGAGCAAGCAGTACCACCGCCCCCTGCCCCCCGATCTGGACTACCACTCCATCCCCACCCTCTCCAAAGAGTCGCGGGAGAAACTGGCGGCAGTCCGGCCTCTGACCGTGGGCCAGGCGGCCCGCATTGGCGGCGTCAACCCCGCCGACATCAATGCCCTGCTCATCTACCTAGAGGTGAGACAACGTCAGAAGACGGCTGCTGCAGCTCCCGTCGGGGCCTGACCGCAGCCGCCGCTCCCCTGGCCGTAGAGGGCAGGGATCTCTTCCAGGGTCAGGCGCGAGGCCACCCCCAGCTCCAGGGGCGAGGTCTCTCCCCGCAGCCAGTGGCAAAGGCCAGCTGCCCCAATCATGGCGGCGTTGTCGGTACAGAGGTTTGGGGGCGGGATCACCACCCGCAGGCCCTTTTGGCGGCCCGCTTCCAGCAGGCGAGCGCGCAGCTCCCGGTTGGCGGCCACCCCCCCTGTAACCAGCAGCGTCGAGAGGCCCAGCGCCTCGGCACAGGCCACGGCTTTTTCTGTGAGCACGCGGGTGAGGCAGGCCTGGAAGCTGGCGGCAATATCGGCCACAGGCAGCTCCTGGCCTTCCTGCTGCAACTGTTGGACCAGGCGCAGCACCGCTGTCTTCAGGCCGCTGAAGCTGGTGTCGTAGGGGTGATCCAGTTTGCCCTCGGGCAAAGGGAAGCGATCGGGATCCCCTTGTTGCGCCCAGCGGTCGATCTGGGGCCCGCCCGGATAGCCCAGCCCCAACAGCCGCGCCACCTTGTCAAAGGCTTCGCCGGCGGCGTCGTCGCGGGTGCGGCCCATCGTCTGGTACTCCCCGTAGTCCTTCATCCAGATCAGGCTGGTGTGGCCTCCTGAAACCAAAAGGCCCAGGCAGGGGGGACGCAAGTCGGCTGCTGCCAAAAAGCCGCTGAACAGGTGGCCCTCCAGGTGGTGCACCCCGATCAAAGGTTTGTTGTAGAGCAGCGCCAAGGTCTTGGCCGCCATCAGCCCCACCAGTAAGGATCCCACCAGGCCCGGCGCACAGGTGACGGCAACAGCATCCACCTCGGCCATGCCCAGCCCAGCCTGCTGCAGGGCGGACTCCAGCACAAAGGGCAGAGTTTCCACATGGCGGCGGGCAGCCACCTCCGGCACCACGCCCCCGTAGGCTGCATGGAGGTCGATCTGGCTAGCCACCACAGAGCTGAGCTGCCGTGGGGCAAAGGTCGGCCAGGCCGCATCTGCCTCCACCACAGCCACAGCTGTTTCATCACAACTGGTTTCAATGGCGAGGAGGCGGGGCATAGAGGAAAGGCGGGAGTTTCCTTAAGAATTGTGTGAGCTAAAACTCGCAATCCGTTGGAGCGAGGTACTCGGGAGTATGATACTAACCGTTTAGTGCCCGTTGCTGCACTTAGCATTCCTGCACATTTAACAGACCTAGACCCCTAGCTTAAGGACACATCCTGCTATGCGAACCCTTTTGAGTCTCCTTTTAGCCCTTTGCCTGGCGCTTGGCCTCGCCCAGGCTGTGCAGGCAGAGCCCTTGATCGGTCTGAAGCCTTGCAGCGAAGTTCCCGCTTTTCAGGCCCTGATGAACGAACGGCTGAGCAGCCTCGAAGAGAAGATCCTCAATGCCAGCCCTAACCTGGCTCCTCTCTACCAGCAAAAGTTGGCCCAAACCGAGAAGCGCTTTGAGCGCTACAGCAAGCTGCTCTGTGGCGAAGAAGGCTTGCCCCACCTGGTTACCGATGGCCGCTGGAGCCATGCAGGCGAGTTTCTCATCCCTGGCCTGCTTTTCCTCTACATCGCCGGCTGGCTGGGCTGGGCTGGGCGCTCCTATCTGATTGCTGTCCGGAATAGCGACGAGCCGGAGATGAAAGAAAGCATCATCGACGTCCCCTTGGCGCTGCGCTGTTTCCTCACGGCTTTGGCCTGGCCTGCCGCTGCTTTCAAGGAAATTGCCAGCGGCGAAATTCAGGAGCCGGAAGAGGCCGTGCCCATCTCTCCTCGCTGAAGAAGGGGCTTCTCCTCGGCTTTTGGCTCAGCTTCACCCATCCAACTTGAGAGGTATGTATGTCTGATTTCACCAAGTTTCTCACCACGGCTCCAGTGGCCTTTATCTTGTTTTCCAGCTTCGTTTTTGCGCTGTTCATCGAGATCAACCGCTTCTTCCCCGACATTTTGACGTTCTGAACTCGCAAGCCAGGGATCCCCAGCCGCGCCAGCAACACCCACAGGGATCCCTGGTCTTTTAAGCCAGACTTTTTGGAATTTGAGGTTTTTCTAACCCTTTTTGCACTGGAACCAGAGTTGCCGACATGGTTGAACCCACTGCCGATACCGTTTCTCCTAATAGGGGATATATCGCCGTCCCGGAAGGGGATCCGCAGATTGGCGATTTCTGGACGCCGATCAACCACGCGCCTGTTGTCCGTCTGTTGATAGACTGGTTGCCCATCAACCGGCCGGGATTGAGCTCCATTTGGCGGGGTTTGGAAATTGGCATGGCCCACGGCTATTGGTTGGTGGGGCCTTTTGCCAAGCTGGGGCCGCTGCGCAGCGAGCCCATCGGCCTGCTGAGCGGTTTCCTGGGAGCCTGTGGCCTGATCTTAATCATGACGGCAGCTCTCTCTCTCTACGGCACCGTCTCCCCGCAGCGCAACGACGGGCCGGTGCAGGGATCCCAATCTTGGAGCGAACTGGCCGCCGGCTTTTTGGTAGGGGGCATGGGCGGGGCAATCGTCGCCTACCTGCTTCTGCTCAATGGAGATCTGTTGTTTCCCAATTTTGGTTAAGCGGCTTCCCCTCTCCATCCATCCCCTTGTCTTGGACGGCCTTGCGAGTCTCTCCATCCTCTGCTGAGCGGCGGCTTGGCCAGATGGGCTCTGCTTTCCAGCTTTTCGCGTTGATGCCGGCCCGCTTGCCCACAGCTTCCCTGGATTTTGCTCTCCAGCTTCTTGACGGGGTTTCAGCTGGCTTTTCAAGGCTTGCAGCGTCTTTGTGATCCAATAACCTGAGCAGGCGAGGGAAAAGTTCAGGGCAGCAGTGAGACTGGCAGAAGGCAGGAAGCTTGCCCTAGCATAGACTGAGCCAGCCAGTGGAGTCTCGAATTTGCTATGAACCGACGGCAGCGGTTCTAGGCATTTTTCCAAATAGCCAAATAGTTTTTGTAAGCTGTCGTGAGCGATCTCCTGTCCGATCCCACTTCTGCAAGCTTCTCTTTGGCTGAGATCGGTCGCCTGTCGCCTGCAGCCCTGGCCTACCTGGGAGATGCCATTTACGAACTGCACGTGCGACGGCAGCAGTTGTTTCCTCCCACTCGGCCAGAGCTTTACCATCGGCAGGTGGTAAGGCGGGTACGCGGATCTGCTCAGGCCAGATTGTTGTTGGCGCTTTTGCCCTATCTCAGCCCTGAAGAGCGGGAGATCGTCCGCTGGGGCCGCAACGGCTGCGGTCGTCCACCCCGCCACTTGCCCTTGGCCGACTACCAGAATGCCAGTGGCCTGGAAACCATCTTGGGCTACCTTTACCTCACCGATCCCGAGCGGCTACGCCACATTCTCGCTCTCACCGATGTTTTGGCCAAGACGATAGGCGAGGGGGAAGGTTAAGATCGGCTTTTACTCTGCACCGTTCTCTGCCCATGCCCAAGCCTTCCCAATGCAAACCTCCCTTACGGCTGTCTCGCCGGAGCAAGCTGCAGCGGCAAGGGGCGGGGCAACCCTTCAACAAGCCCAAGCAGACCAAACGGCGCGAGGGGGGCTCCCCGCTCCATCTCCAGCCGGCGGCGCAAGAGCCGCCCGTAAAGCCGCTTCGTCGCAAGGCTGAGCAGGAGCGCCCCCAGCCAAATCCCAGCCCTCCCGTTGCCAGTCCAGAAGACGGGGAGCTGCAGGTTAACCGGGATCCCGAAGCCGAACCTGAACAAGAGATCATCTACGGTCGCCAAACCGTGTTGGCTGCGCTGAGAAGCCAGGCCACCCTTAACCGAGTGTGGGTGCTGCCGCGGTTGCGCTACAGCCCCCAATTTTGGTCTTTGTTGGAAGAAGCCAAAGCACGGGGTACCGTCATCGATGAGGTGTCTCTCCAGCGGCTAAACCTTCTCACCGCTGGAGCCAACCACCAGGGGATCGCCGCCCAGGCCACCCCTTACCGCTATGTGGATCTGGAAGAGCTGGTGGAACAGAGCCGCCAGTCCGGCCCCCATCCGGTGCTGGTGGTGCTGGACGGGATCCAGGATCCCCACAACCTGGGGGCTATTGCCCGCAGCGTGGAGGCGTTTGGCATGCAGGGGATGGTGATCCCACAGCGGCGGGCGGCAGGCGTCACTGCGACGGTGATGAAGGTGGCAGCGGGGGCCCTCTCTACTTTGCCGGTGGCGCGGGTGGTGAACTTAAATCGCGCCCTGGAATATCTTAAAGGGCAGGGGTTTTGGGTCTATGGCACCACTAGCCAGGGGGCTGCCCCTATCTACAGCGCCGACTTTCGCCGACCTATTGCCTTGGTGGTGGGATCCGAAGGGGAAGGCATCAGCTTGCTCACCCAGCGCCACTGCGACCAACTGCTGTCGATCCCCTTGGCGGGCCGCACGGAAAGTTTGAATGCTTCGGTGGCGGCGGGCATCGCCCTCTACGAGATCCACCGGCAGCGCTCCCCCCACCGAGGTCGAAACATTTCTCAACAAATCCTCAACGAAGGCAGTAGAATCTAGGTGATTGCAAAAGATCCTGAGTCATCGTTTGTGCTTAATAGGGGGGATGGATCCCGTGGGCAACCCTTTGGTCTGGCTGTTGGATAGGCTGCGGGGCCTAGCAGTCTGGGTTGAGATCACCACCGACGACTGCACCTATTACTACGGCCCCTTCGCCAGCGAGAAAGAAGCAGAGGCGCATAAAGGTCGCTACATCGCCGACCTGAAGGCGGAGGGAGCTGAGAAGATCGAGGCTCAGATAAAGAAAATGCGCCAGCCGCAGTCGCTGACGGTGGTCCGCACTCCTTCGCGGGTTCGTTCCTGATGACGGCTATGGTTTACCAGGTAACCGTTCATCACCGGGGCCAAACCTACCGGTTTACCGCGGCGGCAGATCAGACAGTTTTACAGGCGGCTCTCGAACACGGCCTAGAGCTGCCCTCTTCCTGCCAGGCGGGAGTCTGTACCACCTGTGCAGGGAGGCTGAAGTCGGGATCCGTGGCCCAGCCTGACGCCATGGGGATCGGGCCGGAACTCAAGGCTCAGGGCTTTGTGCTGCTGTGTGTAGCCTATCCTACTTCCGATCTAGAGGTGGAGACGGACCAAGAGGAGGAGGTCTATCGTCTCCAGTTTGGCTCCTAGCCCTGCTTGGATATCCACCCCCGTTGAGGGCAATTCTGTGCGGGTTACTCAAAGGAGTTCTAACGGCCTGTGAAGCTGCACTTTCTCCGCCTTTCCCTGCCCCTAAGCCTGCCGGTTTCTGCTGCTCGACTGGAGGGATCCCTTACCGAGCAGGTGGCCCAGGAGCTAGGACAGCCAGCTCAGCTTCTGCGCTGGAGCCTGACGGCGGTGGAGGGGGATAGGGCTTGGGTGGAGGTAGTAGCTACTACCGACGATGGCCATTCCGATTGAAGACAGCCCACCCCTCTCCTTAGGAAGAGGGGAGTTGGGGATAGCGCCCGCGCCGCCGGCGCGTTCGCAACTGCGTTGCCTATCGGGTCTGAAAGAGTTTTCCCAAGACCTCAGAGGCTAGCGGGAATCATTTCGTTGCTACGCTGAAGGACAGAAATGGCTAGCGGTACCCTCGGCAGTTTTTGTCCTTTGGCCAATGTCTGTCCCCACATCTGAACCAATGTCGGCTCCAATGTTGGCCGAGCAGCATCCCCCTGTTGCCCTCACCATTGCCGGATCCGATAGCGGCGGCGGAGCGGGCATTCAAGCGGATCTGCGCACCTTTGCCTTCCAGCGCGTCCACGGCACTTCCGCCCTCACCTGCGTAACTGCCCAAAACACCCTCGGGGTCAACCGCGTGGATGCGCTGCCGCCGGAGGCGGTGGCCGCCCAGATTGAGGCGGTGGTGCAGGATATCGGGGTGCAAGGGATCAAAACCGGCATGTTGCTCAATGTCGAGATCGTGCGGGAGGTGGCCCGCCAAGTGGAGCGGTGGGCCCTGCAGCCGCTGGTGGTGGATCCGGTGATGGTCTCCCGCACCGGGGCCAAGCTGCTGGCAGAAGACGCCATCCAGGCCATCCGCGAGCGGCTGATCCCGCTGGCCCAGGTCGTTACCCCCAACCGCTACGAGGCCCAGATTTTGGCAGGGATGGAGCTGCAGTCATTGGCGGATATGGAGGAGGCGGGCCGCCGCATCTACGCCCTGGGCTGTAAGGCGGTTTTGGTCAAGGGGGGAGGTATGCCAGGGGAACTGCAGGGGGTGGATGTGTGGTTTGACGGCGAGCGGCTGGAGATCCTCAAAAGCGAGCGCATCCCCACCCGCCACACCCACGGCACCGGCTGTACCCTCTCGGCAGCCATTGCGGCGCAACTGGCTTGGGGCAAGGATCCCTTGGCGGCGACGCTAGCAGCCAAGGCCTATGTTACCGAAGCCCTGCGGCATCCTCTGGCCATCGGCGCAGGACAAGGGCCGGTGGGGCACTTCTACCCGCTTCTCCAGTCTTAGTCCCCTTCTTCGCAGCCGGCAGCCGCTCAGGCTGCCGGGGGAGGTTGAACGGCCCCGCTGGCTAGAGCAGTTCCCGCACGTCCACCACTTTGCCGCTCACGGCCGCCGCCGCCACCATGGCCGGGCTCATGAGCAGGGTGCGCCCACTGGGGGATCCCTGGCGACCCTTAAAGTTGCGGTTGGAAGAAGAGGCGCTAATCTGCCGGCCTACGAGGCGGTCTGGGTTCATGGCCAAACACATGGAGCAGCCGGGATCCCGCCACTCAAACCCTGCCGCCTCAAAGATCTCGCGCAGGCCCTCGCGTTCCGCCTCCTGCTTGACCCGCTCCGAGCCGGGCACGACAAACGCCTTCACTCCAGGCGCTACTCGCCGTCCTTTGGCAATCTTGGCCGCCTCCCGCAAATCGCTCAAGCGGCCGTTGGTGCAACTGCCAATGAAGCAGACATCCACTGGCGTGCCCACGATGGGATCCCCCGGCCGCAAGCCCATGTAGGCATAGGCTTCCTTGGCCAGCTCCCGCTCGCTTTCCGGCAGCTCTTCCGGTGCCGGGATCCGCTCGTCCACCCCAATGCTCTGACCAGGGGTGATTCCCCAGGTTACGGTGGGGGCGATCTCTGCGGCCTGAAACACCACCACGTCGTCGTAGACGGCGTCGGGGCCGCTGGCCAGGCTTTGCCACCAGGCCACTGCCTCCTCCCAGTCGGATCCCTGAGGAGCAAACTCCCGTCCCTTTAGATACTCAAAGGTTACCGCGTCGGGATTGACGTAGCCGCAGCGGGCTCCTCCTTCGATGGACATGTTGCAGAGGGTCATGCGTTCTTCCATGCTCATCGCCTCGACAGTGCTGCCGCCGTACTCGTAGGCGTAGCCCACCCCGCCTTTGACCCCCAGCTTGCGGATGATGTGGAGGATCACATCCTTGGCGTAAACCCCCGGCCCCAACCTGCCGTGCACCTCGATGCGGCGCACTTTGAGCTTGGACAAGGCCAGAGTTTGGGTGGCCAGCACGTCCCGCACCTGGCTGGTGCCGATGCCGAAGGCAATGGCCCCAAAGGCCCCATGGGTAGACGTGTGGCTATCGCCGCAGGCAATGGTCATCCCCGGCTGCGTCAGCCCCTGCTCCGGCGCAATCACATGCACGATCCCCTGCTGGCCGGAGCCGCTGTTGTAGAAGCGGATGCCATATTGGCGACAGTTGCGCTCCAGCTCCTGGATCATCTCCTCTGCCAAGGGATCCGCAAAAGGTCGCGCCCGGTTGTCGGTGGGGATAATGTGATCTACCGTAGCCACCGTCCGCTCCGGAAAGAGAACCGGCAGATGGCGCTCCCGCAGCATGGCAAAAGCCTGGGGGCTGGTGACCTCGTGGATGAGGTGCAGGCCGATGAACAACTGCGTCTGCCCCGAGGGCAAAACCCGCACCGTATGGGCGTCCCAGACTTTGTCGAACAACGTCCTCTCGCTCATCTTCCTCTCCGGCCTGCGGCCAAGCCAGTTTTGAGCTGCTTTCCGTAGAGCTTCAATGTCCTACTTGTTACCAAAGCTTGTCAAGTCAGAGGTCGGGGCGGGCAAAGCACCTTTCCCAAGGCCGGGCTAGCCCAGTTGAGCTGACCGGCCCTAGGGGAGACGGAGGGCCTGGGGATCCGGCTCCAGCAGAATACCGGTGGGAGCAAACTGGGTTACCCAGAAATCCACCTCTGGAAAGTGGTGGCACAGACTGTCACGGGCTTGGGCGGCCCTCTCCAGGCTGGCCATGATCCCAAACACCGTCGGCCCTGAGCCCGACATCAGGGATCCCAGCGCTCCTGCCTCGAGCAAGGCCTGGCGCAATTTTCCCACGATAGCGTGCTCGGCCAAAACTGGTTGCTCCAGATCGTTGCGCAAACTGCGGGCCAAGCCCAGCAGATCCCGACGCTCCAGAGCAGCCAGCACCTGAGGCAAGGTGGGCCGGGAGGGCGCGCCAGAAGGCGAGGCAGCGGCGTGGCGAGCCCGAAAGGCCTGATAGGCCCAGGCGGTGGAAACCCCTAGATGCCGGGGCTTGGCCAACAGCAGCGGGATCCCTTCCCAGTCGGCCAGCGGCTGTAAAACTTCTCCCCGTCCCGTAGCCAACTGCGTCCCCCCCTGCACACAAAAGGGAATATCGGATCCCAAACGGGCCGCCAAGCTCTGCAGTTCTCCTACCGTCAGGCCCAGGCCCCAAAGCTGGTTCAGACCCACCAAAACTGCCGCCGCATCCGCTGAGCCGCCCGCCAAGCCCGCTGCTACTGGGATCTGTTTTTCCAGCTGGATCTCCACTCCCAGCTCAGCCCGACATTCCCTTTGCAGCAGCTCAGCCGCGCGGTAGGCCAGGTTGCGGGCATCTGCCGGCACTTCCGGGTGATCGCAAATCAAGAGGATCCCGTGGGGACGGCGCTGGAGATGCACGCGATCCGCCAAAGTGATGCTCTGTAGGATCATGGCCACCTCGGAATAGCCATCGGGGCGGGAGCCGAGGATTTCTAGGTAGAGATTGATCTTGGCGCGGGCAATCAGGGTACAGGCTTGCATGGGGAAAGGAGCGAGGTTGACAGCAACTCCCCTCAGCCTGTCCAAACCAAGGGGAAACCAGACCTTGCTGGGGAGGCCTTCCAGCCTGATTCTAAGGCAAGGGATCCCTGGGCGGAGGAAACAGCATGGGATTGGCTATGGCCATCGGGCCGGCCACCGTTTGCTGCAAAAGCGCCCGCAAAGCGGGATCCGCTGCCCAGCCCAAGGGCGAAGCTGGAGGCGAGCCCAGGGCACCCCGGAACGGAAGCTAGGTTTACTTCACCAAAACCCGAGACCGCTGCCGTCCTGGTTGCAGAAGGGATCCCAGAGCCGATCCAGAACTGATAGAGCATGACTCTAGTCAATGATATGCTGGACTATACTGAAAATAATGTACAATA
>NZ_JANSHP010000098.1:0-3254 GCF_047502605.1 Synechococcus sp. RC10A2 | reverse complement strand
GGTCGTACCTTAACAACTCACGCGATTGCAAAGAGTTATTTGCTGCCGGTCTGCGGTGCGTGCGTCCACCCGCACCGTGTGACCGGGTCACGGTCGGTTGGCCGTGACGGAAGGAAGACATGATGAGCACACGATGGATGCCATGGCGCTGCGTGCCGATGAAGGACGGGGCACGGCACCGATATGCTCCGGGGAGCCGCGTGCAGGCTGTGATCCGGAGGTCTCCGAATGGGGCAACCCGCTGCCATCTGGCAGCGCTCCGCAGCAGCGGAGCGGGAACCCGGCCAACTGAAACATCTCAGTAGCCGGAGGAAGCGTGAACCACACCCGTAGTAGCGGCGAGCGAACCGGGTGCAGCCTAAACCGCGGGCGTGAAATAGGGAGCAGCCGTTGCGCCCGCGGGGTTGGAGGACGACCCGTGACCGACCTGCTCGTCGGTCACCCGAGCGACCGCGCTGAGCCGAAGCAGTGTGGAACCCTGCACCGCAGAGCGTGACAGTCGCGTAGGCGGGCGCCTTAGCCGGGTGGGTCGCTCCTGAGTAGGTCCGGGCACGAAGAACCCGGGCTGAAGCTGGGCAGACCACTGTCCAAGGCAACCTACACGCAGTGACCGATAGCGCACAGTACCGTGAGGGAACGGTGAAAAGCACCCCGGTGAGGGGAGTGAAAGAGACCCTGAAATCGTGTGCTTCCACGCCGTGGGAGCCGGAAACACCGGTGACCGCGTGCCTTTTGGAGTATGATCCGGCGAGTTATCCTCGGTGGCGTGGTTAAGGCAGTGCCAGCCGGAGCCGGAGTGAACGCGAGCCTGAACAGGGCGACCGTCGCCGGGGATAGACCCGAAACCGTGTGAGCTACCCATGGCCAGGCTGAAGCGTCCCTAACAGGACGTGGAGGGCCGCACCGGTGTCTGTTGCAAAAGGCTCGGATGAGCTGTGGGTAGGGGTGAAATGCCAATCGAACACGGAGATAGCTGGTTCTCCCCGAAATGTATTGAGGTACAGCCGCGGCTACGCCACCCCTGGAGGTAGAGCGCTGTTGTTGTGCGGGGGCTTCACCGCTTACCAAGCGACGGCAAACTGCAAATGCCAGGGGTGGGCACCGCGCGTGAGACGGCGGGTGCGAACATCCGTCGTCGAGAGGGAAACAACCCAGACCGCCGGCTAAGGTCCCCCAGTCATCGCTAAGTGGGAAAGGTTGTGGCGCCGCTCAGACAACCAGGAGGTTGGCTTAGAAGCAGCCATCCTTGAAAGAGTGCGTAACAGCTCACTGGTCAAGCAGCGCTGCGCCGACGCTGTAACGGGGCAAAGCGATGCACCGAAGCCGCGGGTTTGCCATCGGCAAACGGTAGGGGAGCGTCGTCGTCGCGCCGAAGTCGGCGCGGAAGCGTCGGTGGAGTGACGACGAGTGCGAATGCCGGAATGAGTAACGGAGAAGCGATGTCGCAATCATCGCCACCGAAAGTCTAAGGGTTCTGCCGCACGGGTGCACCGCGGCAGGGTAGTCGGGCCTAAGGGGACGGCACACGCCTGACCCGATGGACAACAGGTTGATAGTCCTGTACCGTGTGGTGGTCGTTTGACCAATGCCGGATGCTGAGGGGTAGTCGCCGCGGCGAGACGAGCGCCGTCCAAGCCGGTAGGGAGCCGCACGACGCAAATCCGTGCGGCGGTGACCGAGAGGCGAGTGAAAGGGGTGCGGGCAACCGCACGCCGATGGCGAGGCGCCTGTGCAGCCAAGAAAGGCCGGCTCGGAAGACCACCCACGCCCGTACCGCAAACCGACACCGGTAGACAGGTTGAGGAAACCAAGGTGGACGAGTGACCCCTGGTTAAGGAACTCGGCAAATTGACCCCGTACCTTCGGAAGAAGGGGTGCTGCGCGTAGCGTGAAACCCCTAGCGGGTGGAGCGCGAGGCAGCCGCAGGGTCCAGGCCCAGGCGACTGGTTACCAGAACCACAGCTCCCTGCTCAAGCCGTAAGGCGACGTATAGGGGGTGATGCCTGCCCAGTGCCGGAAGGTTAAGGGGCGGGGTGCAAGCTCCCAACCGAAGCCCCGGTAAACGGCGGCTGTAACTATAACAGTCCTAAGGTAGCGAAATTCCTTGTCGGGTAAGTTCCGACCCGCACGAAAGGCATCACGACCTGGGCACTGTCTCGACCAGGGGCTCGGTGAAATTGCAGTGGCCGTGAAGATGCGGCCAACTCAGAGCGGGACAAAAAGACCCCGTGGAGCTTTACTACAGCTTGCCATCGGGTAGCGGAGGCCGATGCGTAGGATAGGTGGGAGGCGAAGAAGGTCGGCTTGCGGGCTGACTGGAGCCGACGGTGAAATACCACTCTTCGGTCTGCGCTGCCCTCACCCGCCTGCGGCGGGGACGGTGGCTGGTGGGTAGTTTGACTGGGGCGGTCGCCTCCTAAAAGGTAACGGAGGCGCGCAACGGCGCCCTCAGGCGGGATGGTCATCCGCCGTGGAGTGCAACGGCAGAAGGGCGCTTGACTGCGAGGCAGACCAGCCGAGCAGGGATGAAAGTCGGCCGTAGTGATCCCACAGGACCGGGTGGAAGGCCTGTGGCTTAACGGATAAAAGCTACCCCGGGGATAACAGGCTCAGACCGCCCAAGAGTTCATATCGACGGCGGAGCGTGGCACCTCGATGTCGGCTCGTCGCATCCTGGGGCTGGAGTAGGTCCCAAGGGTTGGGCTGTTCGCCCATTAAAGCGGCACGCGAGCTGGGTTCAGAACGTCGTGAGACAGTTCGGTCTCTATCCGCTCTGAGCGACTAGAGCAGTGCGCGGGGCTGGCCCTAGTACGAGAGGACCGGGCTGGACGGACCGCTGGTGGAGGAGTTGTAGGGCGTCCTGCAGGCTCCGTAGCTATGTCCGGGAGTGAGAACCGCTGAAAGCATCTAAGTGGGAAACACGCCGCAAGACGACTGCTCTCACAGCGCAAGGCTGGTAAGCCCCCCGCGAGATGAGCGGGGAAAGCGGCCGGAGCTGGAGGCGGGGTGACCCGTAGAGGCGACCGGTGCGCAGGGGCGAGGGCTTCCTTCCGTCACGGCGAACCGACCGGCAGCAGGGGAAGATGTCCCCCCAGGCAATCGCGTGAGGGGTGAAGGGGCGACCGTTCCTTCAGCCATTGGGTGTGTGTGGAGCGCGGTGGACCCACCCCGTCCCATCCCGAACCGGGTCGTGAAACACCGCAGCGCCGATCCTACTGGCGGCTCACCGCTGGGAACCTAGGTCCATGCACCCT
>NZ_JANSHP010000097.1:49090-171196 GCF_047502605.1 Synechococcus sp. RC10A2 | reverse complement strand
AATTTACCCCAAGCGGCACTTTTTTTGTACCTGACCGATGTACCCTTATCAGCCACAATGCGCGGGGGGTACTCCCACGACAGCATGAGTACGCGCACGGGCGTACCCGTTCGCCGCGTCAGGTTGGGTTCCTACTGGCGGATAGAGGTATACCTTACCAGGCGGGTCAGGATAGGGCAAAGACCGTCGTGCCGTGATGAGTAGTAAGGGGATTAGCTTTGTTATTGGTGACCCCAGGGGGATTCGAACCCCCGTCCTCCTGGCTGAGAACCAGGCGTCCTCGACCGCTAGACCATGGGGCCACCTAACGCACTGTATGATACCCTATCGGGCGCGCCCGTGTCAAGGGGTACGCGCCCGATGAGCTTAGTTAATACTCGCCGACAGCACATTCGCCATCAACGACACCCGCAGCGTGGATTGCTCGGGATCGTCGGTCTCGATAATCAGGTTTTTGCGCACTGTGCCTGGTTGCCAGCCGCCTTTATAGCGCAGGATGAAACGGTGCTGCTTGCCGTCTTGGGTCGCCTCGTGCCGCACCTCGACATTCGGGTCATCCACCTCGAACTTTTTGATTTGGAAGCCCTTGTCGCCGCGGCTGACGGTGACCACGCGCTCCACAGGCAGCGGCGTCGCCGAGTTAATCGCGCCGAAGAAGACGGTGGTTGGCGTTACGACGATGCCCTTCTCGTAGTTCAGCACGATGTTCACTTGCGGCATTGCGGTAGAGTTAGTGCGCGCCGTCGCCAAAATGGTGTTGCGCCCTGGCGGCGCGTCGGGGCTGACAGTGATAATCACCTTCGTGCGCTTGTCGTCGATTTTTTGGGCTTCGGCGCGGGCGAAGGGCACATTCACGCGCACCTCTTGCACCTCCAGCGGCTCGTTGGTGCTGGAGACAATCTCTACCTCCTGTACGGTAGGTTCGTCGGTCTTTAGGGTAATGGGAATCTGCTCGCTGGGCTTGACCTCGATGGCGACACGGATTGTGGTGGTCAAGCGCAGAGTGAGGTTCGGGGTGTCGGGGTCGTTGCTGGTGACTTGGATGGTCTTAATTTGTGCGCCGCGAAAACCTGCCGAGCGCAGTTCCGCCTCGATTTTACCCTCCTTGCCAGGTTCAATCACCTTGTCGTAGTATGGGGTGACGCAGCCGCAACTGGGGCGCGCCACGATTTCCAGCGGCGCATCGCCCATGTTCTTGACGACGAAAGTGTGTTTAACCACGGCGCCCTGCATGATTTCGCCGAAGTCGTACTCCATCGGCTCAATCACTATCTTCGGCTTGGGCAAGTAAACGGCGACTCGGCGCGCGATGTAGTCCACAAGCGTTGCGCGCGTCTGGCTCAGTGCGCGCACACGCTCCACCTCCTCGCGGGTGGGCGCGGTCGGCAGGTCTTCCGAGTTCCACACAGGACCCATTAGGTCGGTGTCCTTTTGGCTTTCGCCCAGTCCCAAGTAAGTGCCAATCGCCTGCCCCACCAAGTGCGCCACCGCTTTGGGGGACTGGGGCATTTCGGTATAGGGGATGTAGGTAGCAATCCGTGCGCGCACGCGCCGACGGTCGCCCTGATTCGGCGGCAGGAGGAGTCGCGCCTTCCCATGCATCAGGCGGAACTGCCCCGCCGTAATCTCGGCGACATCCTCTTCGAACACAATCTGCACATCGGCGGCGCGTTCGTCATCCGTCCACTCGATGCGGGGATTACCGCCCAAAGCCGTATTCCAGTGCTGAACCGCCTCCATTGCCGCTTGGCGGAACCCCTCGCGCAGGTCAATCGGAATGGTCGCCCAGCTGCCGTAGACGCGAATGGCGGCGGGTATCGCCAACGGCTTTACTAACTTCTCCGCTTCTGCAAAGTTGCCCTTAGAAAGCAAGTTGATTGCTTGAACGAGCTGGTCATGCTCCAGCTTCGCGACATTCTCTGGAAGCGTAGGCGCTTTCGGGGGGTTCTGCGCCCACGCGACGAGACTAAACCCCGTCAGCAACAACACGGTAAGCGATTTCTGCATACGCATACCCTCCGCATATATTATAGCCCAAATCGCCCCCATAGGTATAATTCCCCCCGTCGCATCGCGACATTTAGGGAGTAAGCTAAGGAGGCGTTTATGAGTCAGACCGCACGCACTTTGATTTTCGTCAAGCCCGACGGCGTACGCCGCGGGTTAGTTGGAGAAATTATTCAGCGTTTTGAACGGCGTGGTATCCGAATCGTTGGGCTGAAGATGGTGCGCCCCACACGCGAACTTGCCGAGAAACACTACGCCGTGCATCGCGACAAGCCCTTTTTCGAAAGTGTGGTGAATTTTATCACTTCTGGTCCTGTGGTCGCGATGGTGCTGGAGTGTCCGAACGCGATAGAGATTACCCGTCAGATGATGGGTGCGACGAACCCAGCGAACGCCGCGCCTGGGACCATTCGCGGCGACTTCGGGCTCGATATCGAACAAAACATTATTCACGGCTCGTCCGACCCTGAAGCGGCGGCATACGAGCTGAACCTGTGGTTCACACCTGAGGAGCTGGTCGGCTAACGGCTGGGCGGGCGCACACGGGCAGGAAACCTCACGCGCCCGCCGAATCGAAATCCCATGCAGCTCGCGTGGGCAACCTTCACGGTCAATAAGCGATTCCCGCTCACTATCAGTCGCGGCACGACTGCGCAGACGGTCAATGTGTGGGCGCGTATAGAAGCCGATGGCATCGAGGGCTGGGGCGAGGCGTCGCCGTTCGGCATCGGCGATTTTCGGCAAAGCACGGAGCAGATTCTCGAACATCTCGCGCGGGCGCGCCCGTTGCTGGAGCCGCTCCACCCGTTGGAGCGTGCGCGCGTCGAGCAAACCCTGCGGGAGGCGGGTATTGGCTCCGCTGCCCGCGCCGCGATCGATCTCGCGCTGTGGGACTGGCTCGGCAAGCGCACAGGGCTTGCCCTCTGGCAAATGTTAGGGCTGTCGCGCGAGGCAGTCGCGCCGACCTCCGTGACGATTGGCATCAACCCGCCTGAAGTTGCACAGCAGCGCACCCGCGATTGGCTGGAACTCACCCACGCCCGCGCGCTTAAAATCAAGCTGGGCAACCCTGCAGGCATCGAGGCAGACCAAGCGATGTTTGAGGCAATTCGGCAGGTTGCGCCTCAAGGCGTCGCGCTGCGCGTGGACGCCAACGGCGGCTGGAGCCTGCAAGACGCGCTCACGATGTGCCGCTGGCTGGCAGCGCGCGGCGTAGAATATGTCGAACAGCCTCTGCCACGCGGCGCGGAAGACGACCTCCCACATCTACATCGCGAGTCGCCGCTGCCGATTTTCGTCGACGAGAGCTGCTTCGACTCGCACGATGTGGCGCGCCTTGCCGACCGCGTGCATGGCGTCAATATCAAGTTGATGAAGTGTGGCGGGCTAAGCGAAGCCCTGCGCATGGTACATACCGCGCGGGCGTTGGGGCTGCAGGTTATGTACGGCTGCTACTCCGACAGCAGTCTTGCGATTACCGCCGCCAGCCAAATCGCCCCGCTGGCAGACCACTTAGATTTGGATAGCCACTTGAACCTGTTGGACGACCCGTTCATCGGCGCGGAGCTGCACGACGGGAAGGTTATTCCCACCCGTGCGCCTGGGCTGGGCGTGCGCCTTCGCACGATGCTGTAATGTTTAGGTACAATTGGGTCGCTACTTATGGATCGCCGATGGCTTGGCGCGACGCTGCTCGGTGCGCTGGGATGTCTGGGGCTGGGCGCGGGCGCGCTGTTATGGGCAGTGAGCCACGACGCGCCACTCCCCAGCGGGGTGCAACTGGCAGGCTATTCGCTGGCGGGGGTGCGTCCCAGCCAACTGCACCGCCATTTAGAGACCCTACGCGCCGTGCTTGCCGAGCAGCCCATCGCCGTTGCCCAAGCCCCTACGCAGCGAACCCGCCTCAAGCAGTGGGGCGTCGAACTCGATGTCGCAGGTACACAGCAAGCGGTTCTGGACGCATGGGCGCGTGTGCCGCTTTGGAAGCGCATATTCGACAAACCGCGCCTGCGCGTCGAACCGCAGTGGGCAGTCATACCAGAACTGTTTCAGGCGCAGCTTCTGCGCTACCGCCACTTAGAGCGCGCCCCGCGCGATGCAAGTGTGCGCTTCGTGAATGGCACCGTGGAGGTCGTCCCCAGCTACGATGGGCAGACGCTCGCCCTTGAACCCAGCCTCCACAGCCTGTTGTACGCCCTGCGCGATTTACCCGCTGCGCAGACCACTTTCGCGGTTGTGCTGACCCCTGTGCCACCGCGCGTCTCTACAGAGCATGCCCGCGCCATCACGGGGGTCATGGGCAGCTACACCACACGCTTCCCCGCTCATCAGCAGCGGCGCAACCACAACATTCGGCTGGCAGCCGCTGCGCTGGACGGGCGCATCCTGCTGCCAGGCGAGCGGCTCTCCTACAACGAGTCGGTCGGCAAGCGCACGGCACGAAACGGCTTCCGCCCCGCGCCTGTAATCATTCGCGGCGAGAAGCGTCAGGGGATTGGCGGCGGGGTCTGCCAAGTCTCCTCCACACTGTTCAACGCGGCGCTGCTCGGCGAGCTGAAAATCGCGCGGCGCGCAAATCACTCCATCCCCGTCGACTATGTGCCAATAGGACGCGACGCAACCGTCACCGACACGGGCTTGGATTTGGTCATCGAAAATCCCTTTGACCACCCAATTGCAATCGCTACAGAGGTGGGACGCTCGACGCTCACTATCCGCATTTTGGGTCAGCCGCGCGTGGGACGAACCGTCGTCCTGAAAACCGAGCGCAGCCGCCCACAGTCGCCGCCCATCCAGCGCGTGCCCGACCCGAACCTGCCCGCAGGCAGGGAGCGAGTGATTAAGAAGGGTGCCGCAGGGATTCGCGTCGTTCTCTGGCGCGAAGTGTACGAAAACGGCGTATTGGTCAAGCGCGAGCGGGTCGCGACCAGCCTCTACCGCGCCCAACCGCGCGTGATTGCCGTCGGTACGAAGCAAATGCCGCCCTCCCATACCCCAAGCGACACGAGCGCTTCAGCCCCCATCGAATCACCCAACACAGAAGACTGACCCCATCAGGTATAGTCTATCCCGTGACAACTGCACTCCAACGATACTGGGAGCAATATGGTAATACGATTATTCTGAACGCTCTCCAGATTGCGCTGATTATCATCGTATTATTGGCGGCGCGCTGGCTGGGCGGGCGTGTGATTACGCTAATCACGCACGCCTTGACCCGCAAAATCGAAGTCTCCGAGCGGCGACAGGCGCAAATCCGCACAATCGGCATCCTGCTCAACAATGTGCTAAGTTATGTGCTGTTGTTCGTGGGCGTGTTGAGCGTGCTGGGCGCGCTGGGCGTCAATCTGGGACCCGTGCTGGCGACGGCAGGCATCACGGGGCTGGCAATCAGCTTTGGCGCGCAGCAAATCGTGCGCGATGTGTTGAGCGGCTTTTTTATCCTTGTGGAGGACCAGTTCGCTGTGGGCGACGAGGTGACCATCGACGGCGTTCACGGCGTCGTGGAGACGATGGGGATGCGCATCACGCGCATCCGCGACGACGAAGGCAAGCTCATCACCCTGGCAAATGGCGGTATTACCCGTGTGATCAACCACAGTCGCGGTCGGGCAACGCTTAGTTTGGAGGTCAGTATCGCCGCCGCGTATGGGCTAACGCAGGCGCGTCAGTGGCTGGAGAACGCCTGCGCCGCGTTTCAACACTCCGACCTTCACGGCGCGCTGGAGGTGCGGGGTCCCCTTGCGCTGGATGCCGCGCGCTACACTTTCCAAATTCGCGGCGCGGTCGCGCCCGCCCAGCGCGAAGCGCTTGCCGACGCCCTACGCGAATACTTGCTCACACACGCGCAAGCGGAAAAGGTTCCTCTTGCCTAAATCTTAGTCGCCGCAGCCGCAGACAATCGTCGCCTCCACAGGCGTCTCGTCGCTTGGGGGCAGCGCTGTCCGTGTGCGACTTAATAAAAAGTAACTGCAGTAAGCCGTCTTCAGTGTGTTCAGGTCGCTTTGAGTAATCTTTAGGGGCACATCTGTGGTGTAGGTTGCGAACATCATGTCTTCAGGGTCTTTGCTGTGCCCTGCGATTCCGAGCGCGTGCCCGAACTCGTGTGCAGCAACGCTGCGGATGTCGATGGGGTTGCTGCCCAGCACGCCAATCTCTACCTTCGCGCTGACAAGACGCCCACTGCTGGGATAGTAGGTGTAATGGGTCTTGCCGTTGCGCGTGTCGGGCTTGAAAGAGACCCTTATTTGCACCCCGTCGGGATCGCTGACCTCCCGATAACGCACCACGCTGCCTGTCGCCTCCACCCACTGGTCAAAGCCTTGCAACGCCAATGTTCGGTAGTAATCGGAGTAGTTAGCGTCGCGCTCGAAGTAGACCGTCACGGGGAAGCGTTCCCAATACAGCAGTTGGTCTAATTGGCGCACATAGTTTGGAACAAAGGTATCAGCGGAACAAACGCGCTGCTCACCCGCCCCTGCGCCGCCGCCCCCGCAGCCAGCCATCAGCGCCGCGAGAGCCAACATACAATAGTCTCGAACCACTCGTCGCATGGCTAACCTCCAGTTTCAGAACGCTACTCTCTCCTCGAAGAGCAACCTACACATGGTATAATTTACCCCGACTCTGGAGGCAATACCGATGAAGACAGGCATCCATCCAAGGTATGTCGTTGCGACGGTGCGCTGCGCCTGCGGCAACAGTTTTGAGACGCTCTCGACCAAAGAGGAGATTCGCGTCGAGGTATGCGCGGCGTGCCACCCTGCGTTCACAGGGGAGGGCACGCGCCGCGTGGTGGACACCGAAGGGCGCGTGGAGCGCTTCAAGCGGAAGTATCAAAACTACGGCAATCGCGGATGAACGCACAAAGACCCGCGTATTGGCGCTACGGGGGGCAGGCGGTCATCGAGGGCGTGATGATGCGCAGCCCTTGCTATTTCGTAATCGCCTGCCGCAAGCCCGACGGCGAAATGATTGTGCATGCCGAGCCAATCGAAAAGACCATTCTCGGCAAACTTCAATTCCTGAACCGCCCCCTGCTGCGCGGCATTTTCATGCTCATCGACGCACTCGCGTTGGGCATCAAGTCGCTCCATTTCTCCAGCCAGGTGCAGATTCAGCACGACCCCGAAATCAAGCCCGTTTCCAAGCCCGTGCAAGATATTGCAATTGGCGCGTCCGCGCTGGGCGGGTTCGCGATTGGGCTATTTTTGTTCTTCGTGCTGCCGACGCTGCTAACCGATTGGCTCGCGCGCGAGGGCTGGGGCTCAGTCGCGCGGAACATGGTGGATGGGGGGCTGCGCATCGCGATTTTCCTGCTTTATGTGGGGCTGATTGGGCTGATGCCCGACATTCGGCGCGTGTTCCAATACCACGGCGCGGAGCATAAGGCAATCAACGCGCTGGAGGAGGAAGGCGTCGTCTCGGTGGAGGCAGCACGCCGCCAAACGCGCTTGCACCCCCGCTGCGGCACCAGTTTCGTGCTGCTCGTGCTAATCCTGAGCATTTTCGTATTCGCGTTTCTGGGGCGACCACCTGCTTATATTCGAATACCGATGCATCTTGCGCTGTTGCCCCTCATCGCCAGCGTCACCTACGAGATTATTCGGTTGGCAGGGATGTTCAAGAGCGGGTTTCTGGCGCGGGTGTTGCTGGCGCCTGGGCTGTGGACGCAGTATTTGACCACGCGCGAGCCAACCGACGACCAGATTGAGGTCGCCGTCGTCGCGCTGCAGAAGGTGCGCGAGCTGGAAGAGGGACTGACCCCAGCGGAGAGCGTTGCGCTTGAGGCATCCGCCGCTGGGAACACGAGTTAGCGGAAGCGACTCTGCTCACCACTCCGCCGCAGCGACTTCGGGGTGCTTACTGAAAAACCGCTTCAGTGCGGGCCACACATCCTCTTTGGAGGTGATTTTGACCACCACCACGCGCGCGTCGTCTTGGAACGCTTCGGTGATTGCCTGCCCCAGCGGCGCAAGCCCGCCCGAACTGCCCCACAGGTCGTTGGCAATCTCGCCGTAGCCGATGAGGTTCGAATATTCCACCAGCTTGCGCATATACTCCACCACTTCCTGGTCGCCCCAGTTGTAGCCGTCGGAGAACATGAACGGGTAGATGTTCCACTCGCGCGGGTTGTAGCGTTTCTCGATGATTTCGAGCGCGAGTTTGTAGGCGGCGGAGAGGCGCGTGCCGCCTGAATCGCCTGCCGCGAAGAAGGCATGTTCGTCCACCTCCCTCGCCTCGGTATGGCAGGTGATGAACACAATCTCGGTGGCGGTGTATTTCGTGCGCAGGAAGCGCGTCATCCAGTAGTAAAAGCTGCGCGCGATATATGCCTCGAACTCGCCCATGCTGCCTGACACATCGCGCATCGCAATTACGACCGCGTTGCGCTGTTTTTCGGGCACAATCTCCCAGCTTTTGAACCGCTTGTCCTCGTCGCGAATCTCCCAGCCGGGCTTGCCCTCGATAGCGTTGCGTTTCCAAGCGTTGATAAGCGTGCGCTTTTTATCGATATTGGACTGGGGACCGCGCCGCGCGATGGTATCGAAGCGAATCTGGTCTGCCAAGATGTCTTTCGTGCCCTTCTCGCGCAGGTTCGGTAGGTGCAGGTCTTCGAAGACCATCTGCACCAGCTCTTCGATGGTGAACTCGGCTTCGTAGAAGTCGATGCCAGGCTCCGTGCCTGCCTGCTTGCCTGCGCCCTGCCCTTGTTGTCCTGAGCGACCGATGACATCGCCTGGTTGGCTCCCGCCAGGACCTTGCCCGACGCCCTTTTTGCCGTGCGGATCGAAGCGAATATGCGGCAGCTCCAGCCCGCGGATGGGGATCTTGATGATTTTGCCGTCCTCCGCCGTAATAATATCCTGCTGCCCGATAATCTCGCCCAGGTTCTGCTTGATGACCTCTTTGACCTTCTCGTTATGGCGCAGCCGATCCTTCTCGGCTCGGCGGTGCAAGTCCCACGAGTCGGTCGAAAGCCAGTAGCCCTGTCTGCCGTTTTCCACCGTGTTCAGCCCCCGCTTATAAGATACCATGAATTTCGGCGAAAGTTCCATTTTCGGTCAGCCCTGCCGCGCGAGTTTTTCGTGGGCGAGCCTATTTCTATCTCCGCTGCGTGTATACTATCGGGTGTTTCAGAAACGCACCGAGTGGACACTGCGCTTAGGGTTGCTTGCTGTGCTGGTTCTGGTGGGCGCGCTCTATGCCGCAACGCTCGGCTTCGGCTTTGTTTGGGACGACGATCAGATTATCTACGGGCGTGCGGACTATCGGTCGCCATCGCGTTGGTTGGAGGCGGTGCGCCAGCCGCTGGACTTCTCGCCGAACTATTTCCGCCCTCTCGCGCTGAGTAGCCTACTGGTGCAAATCTGGCTTTGGGGTGACAAACCTGCGCCATTCCACGCGGCGAATGTGCTGATTCACCTGTTGAATACCGCGCTGGTGAGCGCGCTGGGGGTGCGCCTCTTTCGGGGGCGCTGGTATGGGTTGCTGGCAGGCGCGCTGTACGGCATTCACCCTGCGCTGGTCGAAAGCGTGGCGTTCGTGTCTTCGCGGTATGACCTGATGGCGACGCTCTTTCTGCTAACGGCGTTGTGGCTGGAGGGACGATTGCGTGGCGCGGCGCGCGTAGCAGGCGTGGCGACGGCGTTCCTGCTGGCGCTCTTGTGCAAGGAGGTGGCGCTGACCCTGCCGCTCGTAATCGTGCTCTGGCAACTTGCCCAACAGGAGGGCAGTCGCTCGCGAGCCAGCCTTATGCGCTTGCTGCGTCAAGAACGCGCTCTGTACGGAGGGCTGCTACTTGCGCTCGGCGTTTACCTTGCGATTCGGTACGCCGCGCTGGGTTACCTGCTCACTGCCGTATCCAGCAGCGTCCAAATCGATATAGGAACGCCCCTGCAGCACCTGCTGTTGGTGGGGCGCACACTGACGACGCTCGTTGGGCTGGTGGTGTTCCCGTTTTTCAGCATCACGGCTGCACACCATTCGGATTTGCCCATCCCGCTGAGCGATAGTTGGGCGTGGGCGCAGCTGGCGTTCGCTGTGGCGATTGTGGCAGGCGTTGTCTGGTCTGTGCGACGCTACCCCCAGGCGGGGTGGTTGCTCACAGCAGGGCTGGTGGGGCTACTGCCCGTGCTGAACCTGCGCCCGTTGGAGATGGCATTCGGTATCTTCACGGCAGAGCGGTTCCTCACCTTTCCCTTGGCGTTGTTCCTGCTGGGGCTGACGATAGGCATGTTCGCATCGGCGTCGGCAGCGCAGACTCCCGTGCGCCGCCTTCTGGGTGCAGTTGCCGTGTGGGGCGTCGCGCTGTTCATCACCACTGCCTACAACCTCCCCAACTGGCGCGACTCCGAGTCGTTCTGGAAGTGGCTCGCAGCTGCCTCGCCTCGCTCGCCCATCGGCTACAGTAACTTGTCTGACCTCTATAATAAGCAGGGACGCCACACAGAAGCGTTAGAATATGCTGAAAAGGCAATTCAAGTTGCCCCCCGCAGCGGGATGGGCTATGTGAACAAAGGGGTCGCCCTGCTCAAACTGGGCAACCGCAACGAAGCCACTGCCCTATTCCGCCGCGCCACTGAGCTTGAGCCCCACAACATCATCGGCTGGAACAACTTAGCGGTGATGCTCTCGGAGCAGGGGGCAAACGACGAGGCGGAGCGAATCATTCGCGAACATGTGTTGGGACGCCCCCCTCAATTTATGGCGCATCAAGCGTTAGGGCTTATCTACTCGCGAAAGGCGCGGCTGGACTTGGCTGAAGCCGAGTTTCGCAAGGCATACGCGCTGCTGCCCATCGCGAAAGGCTCCGTCGCCGAGCAGGGGTTGCACGAGCTGCAGCGCGCCGACAAGTGGATTGCTGCTGCGCACTACTGGATGAACGAGCGCAACTTAGAGCTGGCGGAGCGGCATCTTCAAGGCGCCGTCGCGCGCGACCCGAATAAAATTGAGTACGGCGTCGCGCTAAGCCGCTTGCGCATCCTACAAAACCGCCCCGCCGAAGCGAAGCAAATTTTGACGGAACTCGTAGAAAGCGGTTATCGCACGGACACAATCGAAGGGCTTTTAAAAGAAGCGGAACAAATGCTTGCGCAGCAATGATACCCCCTCCCCCACAGAGTAGGAGGGGTTGGGGATGAGGACAACACAGCGCACTCACTCAGCGCGTGGCGAACCTCGCGGAAGAGGGTTCGCAAAAAGCGCTCACTCGCCGATTGATAGCGAGTTGCTGTCTGACATGAAAAGCGGGGTACACTTTGTGCGATGCGCATCTACACGCGGACGGGGGATACAGGCGAGACGGGGCTGATTGGTGGGCAGCGCGTGCCCAAAGATGACCCGCGCGTGGAGGCTTACGGCACAGTGGACGAACTGAACGCCGTGCTGGGCGTGGCGCGCGGCTACCTGCGCGACCAACACGAACTGGATGCCCTGCTGGAGCGAATTCAGAACGAACTGTTCGACATCGGCGCAGAGTTAGCCTCGCCGCCCGAACGCGCCGCCCAGTTCCAAACCATCGAGGAACGGCACATCAGGGCGATGGAAGAGGCAATAGACCGTTTCGAGGAGGAGCTGCCCCCGCTGCGCCAGTTCATCTTGCCAGGGGGAACGCAGGCAGCGGCGTACCTGCACTTGGCGCGTACCGTGTGCCGTCGCGCCGAGCGTCAGGTGGTGCGCCTGAGCCACAGCAGCACGATTAACGCCGCGATTGTCAAGTACCTGAACCGCCTGAGCGACCTGCTGTTCGTGATGGCGCGGGTCGCCAACCACCGCGCGGGCGTGGAAGATGTGAAGTGGGGCGAGCCGGGCTGGCGACGCAAACGCGCCAAATCACAGGAGGAGACGCCGTGAACGCCACCTACGCGCAAGTCGCCGAGTACGCAGGCTGGCTAAATCTGACCGACTGGGGGCTGGTGCGCCTCTTTGGCGCAGACCGCCTGCGCTTCCTGCAGGGGCAGACGACGAACGACCTGCGCCACCTACGCGAGGGGCAGGGCGTCTACACCGCGTTCTGCACCCCGACGGGGCAGTTGCTGTCAGACGGCTATGTGCTGGAGGCGGAGGACGGCTTCCTGCTGGTGTTGCCTGCCGAGACTTGGGGCGAAATCACCGCGCGGCTGAGCGAGGCGGTCATCTTGGATGATGTGGTGCTGATGCCCCTGCAGGAAGGGATGGGATTGCTGAGCGTGCAGGGCGGCGCGGCGGACGAGGTGCTGGAAGAGGTCGGGCTGGACGCGCCCCCGCGCGAGCCGCTAACGCACCATACGCGCCTCTGGCAAAAGGCGGAGATACGCCTCGTGCGCAACGACCGCACAGGCTTCGGCGGGGTAGACCTGCTGGTGCCCTACGCGGTGATGGAGGAGCTTCAGACGGCGTTGGTGGCGACGGCGTGCCTGCCCATCGACGACGCGCTGGCAACCGTGCTGCGCTACGAGGCGGGCATCCCGCAGGCAGGCATGGACTGGAGCGAGCGCACTCTCGCCGCCGAGATGGGCGAGCCGTTCGTGAGCCGCCACATCAGCTACACCAAAGGGTGCTATGTGGGGCAAGAGGTGCTGATGCGCATTCACGCGCGCGGGCACACCAACCGCACTTGGGTTCCGCTGCAGATGCAGGGCGAGGCGTTGCCTGCGCGCGGGACAGCGGTACATGCGTCTGACCGCGCCGATGTGGGCTGGATTACGGGCGCGGTGCGATCGCCCGCGCTGGGGGGCGCAATCCTGGCGTGGGGCTTCGTGCGCAACGAATACACTGCGCCCGACACGCGCCTGCAGATTGCGACCGAGCCATCTGCGGAGGCGTCCGTGCTGCCCTCCGCACCGCGCCCTGCGGAACGATAAGGGGAGCTGTATTCCGCGCCTGCGGGCATACTCGGTATAATGGTTGTATGCCGAATCCTGCGGTTGATTGGCGGGAATATATTGTGAGCGAGCCCGATACCTGCCACGGGCAGCCGCGCATTAAGGGCACGCGCATCCCGATTGCCGTGATTTTGGACAATCTGGCAGCGGGGGTGAGCGAAGAGGAACTGCTGAAAAGCTATCCGACTCTCTCGCCCGAAGCGATTCGCGCCGTCCTCGCCTACGCTGCGCAACACGAAGATTAACAATCGCAAGCCCACTCAACTGCGAATCAGGTACAATCCATTCGTATGTGGACGCGGAGAGAGTCGGCGAAGATACACTGGGTCTTTATTCTGTTTATCGCGTTGCTGGCGGTGTTTGCGGCGATGGCGCTTGCGCCTGTGGTGAGCGAGATGCGCCGCCCGCCCTACGAGGTGAAAGCCTTACGCTTTATGGAGCATATTCGCTTGAACCAGTTCCCTGAGGCGGCGAAACTGCTCGATATGGAGTCTGTACCCAAAGAGAAACGCGATCCAAAAAAGGTGCTGGAGGAGCGCATGCCGATGTGGGGTACGATTGAGAAGGTGACCTTAGTAGATGTCATTCAAAGCCCCGCTGATTTGAAGCACCCGAACGCCAAAGAGGGTGTGCGCGTGGATATCCACCTGCAGTGCTACTTGGCGCAGGGCAGCGCCTTCATCTACTTAGTGCCCAAAAACGGCGACTGGGTGATCGTGGACTACATTCTGCAGTAGGCTTTGACATAGCAGAGAGGGGCTATTTAACAGGAATTTGCCCCTGAATTCCCCGAAATTCTTGCAGGAGTCCGCTGACAAGGGGAGTATAATTGACACACCTTGCTAAAGGCATGACTCGCGAGGGTGAAAAGGGTCAGTTTCGTAGCGGAGGGCGGAGTCATGCCAGAACGCAGACATAGCGCCACACAAATAGAGGGTGTGCTAAGGGAGCTGCGCGGCGTATGCGGCGCACGAGTCGTTACGGATGAAAGCGGTCTGATTCAGGAGATTCACCTGCTGGTGGAAGCAGACCGCAATCCGAAGCAGGCAGTGCGTGATGTGGAGTCGGCGCTGCTAACGCACTTCGGGATTCATATCGATCATCGGAAGGTGAGTGTTGCCCAAAAGGGGAGCGCCTCGAAGCTAATTGACCCCAATCGCCTGCGCTGGCTGGATGTTCAAATTTCCCATGAGGGCACGCGCGCTACGGTTGCCGTGCTGCTGGAGCGTAGCGGCACGGTATTTCGGGGCGTGGCGTCGGGCGTGCGCGCCAGCACGCAGATTCCGCGCTTGGTCGCCGCGGCGTCTCTGCGGGCAGTGGAAGCGGCGCATGGGCTGTGCGAGCGCTTCGGGTTGGAGGATGTCTCCACCACTGCGACCGTCGGCGGCTACCCTGTGGCAATCGTGCTGGTAAGCGCGGTACGCGAGCAGGGCGAAGACCTGTTAGTGGGCAGCGCGCTCATCCGCCAAGATCCCCTGCGCGCGGTAGGGCTGGCAACGCTGGACGCGGTAAATCGGCGCGTGTCGGCGTTCCCAGCCGATGCGGAGGCAACTGCCGTCGCTCACATGAGCGAACCAGCAGCGGTAAGCCCAGAGAACGATTTGGGGCGCGCCTGAGGCGCTCTCCAGAGGCAAGGCAAGCAGGAGCGGAGCGACCATGAGCGGCTGGACCATTCTAATCACTGGAGGGACAGTCGATGAAACGGTGGCTCATTCTGATGGCAATGGTCGTCGCCATGATGTCCGTTGCCAGCGCGAAACGGGTCTACTACCCAAACCGGTGGGATGAACCCAAGGAAAGCGCGTCGCAGACAGTGCAGATACCGTAAGCTGAGCCAACACTGGGTAGGAAGCTTGCCTTGCCTTCCCTTGACTAACACACGATGAGTTGGCAGGAGCGGATTAAATACTGGACTGTTGCCTTAGGCGTCTTAGCGGTAGGGCTGCTGGTACTTACGGGGACGCCGCTGATTCACGAGCGATTGCTGCCAGACCTGCTTGGGATTGTGGCGTTGGCAATTACTGCTGAGCTCCTGCTGATTCGGTATCCGCTGCGTCCCGAATATAGCGATCGAGGCATCTGGCTGAGCGTCAGCACGCCGATAGTGATTGCTGTTGTTCTCGTTTACGGCTGGCAGTTCGGCGTCTGGTTGGACGCGCTTACCTCATTCGTGGCAGGGGTTGTTACTGCGCATTTACGAAATGTTCGCCTCCAGTGGGTTGCTGTGAACACGGCGCACAGTGTGTTGAGTGCGTCGGCAGTTGGACTGGTGGCGGTTCCGTTCGATGTATCCCAGGCGGGCGTGCTAAGCGCGGCAGCCCTTGGCGCGGTTGTGCTGGGACTGTTCGTCTACATGCTGGTCAACACGGCGCTGGTGAGCGCGACGGTCGCACTGGCGGAAGGCGTGCGCCTGCGCTGGGTGCTGGCGCAGACAACCCTGAGCCTCCCGCGCGACATCCTGCTGATGACACCTATCTCGTTTCTGGCGATGGCAGCGCTGAATGCCTACGGGGCTGTAGGGCTGCTTGGCGTCCTCGCGCCCTATTTGGCGTTGCGGCAGGCGTTCATCCTCGCGCTGCGCCAGCAGGAACTCTACCATCAGACCATTCGCAGCTTGGGCTTTTTGGTGCAGCGGGCGCATCCGTATACAGGGGGGCATCTGCAGCGCGTGTCGCTATGGGCGCGGCGCGTCGCGGAACGGCTGGGGCTACCTCCCGATCGATGCGAGTTGGTCTACGAAGCCGCGCTGCTGCACGATCTTGGCAAAACCGTGCTGGACGAGCGCATCCTCAATAAACCTGCCCGCCTCACAGCAGAAGAGTGGGAGGAGATTAAGAAGCACCCCCAGCTCGGTGCGGAGATTCTGCGTGATACTCCCTTCCTCGCGCCGATTATCCCGTGGATTGCGATGCACCATGAGCGCCCCGACGGCGCAGGGTATCCTTTCGGGCTAAGGAGCGAGCAGATTCCTGTGGAGGCGCGTGTGATTGCGGCGGTGGACGCTTTTGATGCGATGATTGGCGGCGAGGCGCCGAACCAGCGCCGCCCGCATAGACGCCCCCTAAGCCTTGACGAGGCGCTGACCGAGTTGGAGCGCGGCGCAGGCACGCAGTTTGATACGCAGGTGGTACGAGTCTTTAAAGAAGTCGTTCAGGAGTGGCGCGAACAGCGCGAGGCAAAGGCAGGCGCATAAGATGCAAGGCGCTTGGTGGGCATTCGGGATCACGATTGCGTCGCTTGCGGCGCTGGCTTATTACGCATTCGTAATATTGCCTGCGCGGATTCATCGCTGGCGGTGCGAGGGGCTGCGCGCCTTTGCACGGCTGATTGAACTGCGCACGCAAGGACGCTACGGAAAAGCCGAACCGATGGCGGAACTCGCCAGCGCAGTCGCCCAGCGGCTCGGCATCCCCTTACACGAACGCCGTCGCATGGAACTGGCGGTCTACCTGCGCGACATCGGGATGGTCGCTATCCCGTATCCCGTGCTGAACAAACGGACGCCGCTCACACCTGCGGAACGCGAACTCATCGGTCGCCACGCCGAAATCAGCGCCTCAATCACGGAACAGATTCCAGGGTTGTGGCATGTCGCGCCGATTGTGCGCTTGCACCATGTGGTCTACAGCGAGCAGCCTGACGCACCGCTGACTGCACACATTCTAAGTGCGCTCGATGATTGGCTTCGCATCGCCGAATGCGCTGATGCCGACACCGCCTCGTCGGTTCTCAAGCAAGGCGCTGGGGCGCGTTATCACCCACTGGCGACGCAGGCGATTCTCAGCGAGGTTCACCAGCGCGCGCTGAACAGTGTCCAGACGCTAACTCGCTCCGCTGCGCTGTGGTTGTAGCACGGCGCGCTGGAAGATCTGCCGCGCCTCCTCGTACAACTCGTAGGGCACGAGTTTCGGGGCTTGCAGGGCTTCCTCCAGCGGCACGGCGACAATCTCCACCCCGTGTAGCGCGGCAAGCATTCCGAATTGACCCGTGCTGACCAGTTCTGCCGCTTTGAGCCCCAAGCGCGTCGCCAGCACGCGGTCGTACACGGTTGGCGGTCCCCCGCGCTGAATGTGCCCAATCACCGCATCGCGCGTTTCAATCCCCGTAATCTCCTCGATGTAGCGGGCGACGCGCGAGCCGACAGCGCGCTCTTTAAGCACCTTGTGCCCAAACTCGTCGGTCTGGAGCGGTTCGTCGGAGCCAGCGAAAGGCAACTCGACGCCCTCCGAGACGACCACCAGCCCGTAGCGCTTGCCGCCGTGATAGACCTGCTGCAGGTAGTGGCACATCGCGTTCAGGTCTACGGGCACTTCGGGGATGAGGATCCAGTCCGCGCCGCCGCCAATCCCCGCATACAGCGCAACCCAGCCTGCGTGCCGTCCCATCACCTCCAGTACGATGATTCGCGCGTGCGACTTGGCGGTGTCGCGCAGCCGATCCATCGCCTCCACCGCGACGGAGACCGCGCTATCGAAGCCGAAAGTAAAATCCGTGCCGCCCAGGTCGTTGTCCATCGTTTTAGGCACGCCGACCACGCGCACGCCATGCTCGGTATACAAGCGTCGGGCGACGCCCAGCGTATCTTCGCCGCCAATCGCAATAATCGCGCCGAAGTTGAAATCCTCGATATTTTCCAACAATCGTTGCACATCGGCTGGGTCTTTAAATGGATTCGTGCGCGAAGTGCCCAGAATCGTGCCGCCTTCGCGGATAATCTCATCTACGCGCTCTTCGGTGAGCGGGACGGTCAAGCCCTCAATCAGCCCCTTCCAGCCTTGCAGGACGCCGATGGGGGTATGCCCGTCTCGGATTAGGCGCAGCGTCGCGCCCCGAATCGCAGGATTGAGTCCGGGGCAGTCGCCCCCGCCCGTCAAAATGCCAACTCGCATACTGTGAACCTCCTGATGTTCCCGTGCGATCGGGGCAGTCTCAGCGAATGGTCGCTGGCGTGTTAATTATAGCGCATGGCGAGGCGGTATCCTATAGCGGTCTATGAAAACGCGCGTGCAAGGCTCCGTTCTGTTTTGGCTTTGGCTGCCGTTGGCGCTGAGTTTCACCCTGATGATGTTGGAATCGCCCGTGACGAACGCGGCACTGGCGCGTTTTGCGGAGCCGTCGGTGCAGATTGCGGGCTTTGGTGTTGCGCTGGGGCTGTCGCTGCTGATTGAAAGCCCCGTGATTATGCTGTTGGCGACGGCGATTGCGCTGGTGCAGGGGCGCGAGTCGTTTTTTGCTGTGCTGCGCTTTGTGCTGACGCTGATAACGAGCCTCACGCTGCTGACTGCGCTGATTGCCTTCACGCCGTTGTATGACCTGATTGCGCTGCGCCTGCTGGGACTGCCTGTACGCGTGGCGGAGGCGGGACGCGGCGCGATGCAGGTTATGCTTCTCTGGACGGCGGCGATTGGCTGGCGACGCTTTTTGCAAGGCGTGCTGGTGCGCTATGGCGGCGCGCGCTTCGTGACTTGGGGCACTGCCATTCGTTTGGCGACGATTACGGCGGTCGCTGTGGGGCTACTCTGGTGGAATGTGCTGCCAGGCGCGGTGGCAGGTGCGTGGATTGTGATGGCGGGCGTGCTGGTGGAGGCGGCGGTTGCGACGCTATTTACCCTGCCTGTGCTGCGCGAGCGTGTATTGCCCCATCACGAGGCGACGCCGCCGCTTACTCAGCGCGTGATTGGGCGGTTTCACCTACCGCTGGCGGGCACGACGCTGCTGACGCTGCTGGTGCATCCGCTGACTGCCGCCGCGCTGGCACGCCTGCCCCAGCCTGAGTTGGCAATCGCCGCGTGGCAGGTGGTGTTCGGCTCGCTGCTGGCGGTGCGCAGTTGGGGCTTCGCGCTGCAAGAAGCCAGCGTCGCCGCGCTGCAGCAGCGCATCTCGGAGCGCGCGCTGTTTGCCTTTACAGGCAAGGTCGCGCTGGGCACGACGCTCGCGCTCGCGCTGCTGGCGTTCACCCCACTGGCGGGGCTGTTCACCGAGCGGCTGCTCGCGCTCAATGCAGAGTTGGCGTCGCCCGTAGTGTATGGGTTCCAGATGTGCCTGCTGCTGCCCGCGCTGACGGCGTATGGCTCCACCCTGCGCGGGGTGCGGATATACGCCAAGCAGACTGCCGTCGTCTACTGGGGGATGGCGGTGAACCTGTTGGTGAACGCGCTGGGACTGGCAGCAGGCGTGCTGTTGGCGCGGGCGCTGGGCGCGCAGTCGGTCGAGGCGTCGCTACTGGTGGGCGTTATGGCGTTCCAGCTCGCGGCGCTTGCCGAGATTGCCTACCTGTTGCGCGGTCGCACGCCTACTGCGTCGTAAACGAGGTGAAGTAGACCTCCAGCACGCTCTCTTTCGCGTGTGTCTTGTGTTCCAGCACCTCGTTCACGCGCTCGCGAATCTCCTCTTTGACCTTGTGCTTGCCTTCCAGCGAGTTCAGTTGCGAGCGCGTTTTGCCTGAGAACGCCATCAGCGCGGCGTCGCGCAACGGCGCGGTGTCCTCCTCCAGTTTCTTGGGGTCAATGCCCTCTTTGAGACCGAGCGCGACTCCCGCTTTGAGGTAATGTTCGTCGCCCAGATTGATGATAAACTCCCCCAAATCCAGCGTCTTGCCGACGGTTGGCGGTTTCGGAGGGGGCGGCGCTTTCGGCGCGAGGAAGTTTTTGCCTGCGAACACGCCGCCCGCCAGCCCCGCAATCAGCACGACAACCATCATCAGCATCGGGCTTTTGCCCTTGCCGACGCCTCCGCCGCCGTCGCCTTCGGATTTCTTCGCCTTGCCAGCCATAGGTATCCCCGAAGGGGTTATTCCACATTTTGCAGGCGGTCATTAGCGGCTGAAACTGCATTTCAGCGTTCCCCAAACATAGTGCTGTGTGGGTACAATATGCGAGGTGATCTCGATGACAACACTTCAAGTTAAGTTACCCGACCGTCTGGCGCAACTGCTCCGTGAGACGGTTCAGGAGGGCTGGTTTACAAGCGAAGAGGAAGCCGTGCGCGCGGCGCTCTGGGAGTTCTTTCGACGCTACCCACTTCAACTGACCGAACAGTTCCAGCTGGAGGACATCGAATGGGCGCGTCAGCTGCGCCAGAATCGCAACTTATAGTCCGTGAATTTAGCCTAAGTACCTTAAGCATCCCAATGCCAACGCCAACAGTACCCCCGTAATCCCCAGCAGCGCAGTCGGTCGATAGCGTTCAGGCACAAGCCGCTCCCAGCCGAGCGCCCAGAAGACGCTGATGGGCAGCAGCGCGGGGTAGAAGTAGCGTCCCTGCGTCTGGAAAAAGACGCGCACAAACAGCACGAAACTGACCAGCGTCAGCAGCAGGCACAGCCCCGCCAGCAGCAGCCACACCCGCGCCCACAGAGGCGACGGCTCGCGCAGGCGCAATGCAAAGCCGACCATCGCGCCCAGCGTCAGCGCGCCCAGCCCGAAATAGACGCTGCTCGGCAGGAAGTTCGGCAAGCCTGTGTGCGCCGTGTCGGGCACACCGTAGGCAAACCAGAAACTGCGAAAAGTCCAGTCCGCTACCAACTGCGCGTACTGTCCCCAAGTCATCCCCTGATCGAGGAAGTCCTGCGCCTTCGCCGTGCCTGCGAACACCTCTAGGAAGGTGCGCTGCAGCAGCGGGTCGTCATACAGAATATAGTTGCGCACAAGCCACCAGCTGCTGATACTCAAAGTGAGCAGGAGCGCGAGAAACCCCATACCCAATCCCCGAACCCAATCCCTGAATCGCAGCCATCCCCACAGAAGGGTACCGAGTAGCATAATCGGGATGAGCAGGATGCCTGTCGCTTTGGTTAGAAGGGTTAGCCCTGTGAGGATGGGGAGTAGGAATAGTTGATATAGACGCCCCCCTCCTGCAGGTTCCCCCCGCTTCGCGAGGGGAACCGAGTGGGGGCTGGGTTCCCCCCGCTTCGCGAGGGGAACCGAGGCGTGAGTGTCCCGCTTTTCAGGTTCCTCCCGCTTTGCGGGGGGAACCGAATCGGCGCGGTTCCCCCTGCCCGCAGGGGGAACCTTAAGGAGGGGGTTCGAATTTTCTGGCGCGGTAGTTGACGCTGTTGCGTTGTGCAGGTTGGTTAGCAGCGCATACAACACCGCTGCAAACAGCAGGTTGGTCAGCGCGTCGTTGCCGACTGCGCTGCCGATGGCGATGTGCATCGGCAAGAACGCCGCGAAGCCCATGCCTGTCAGCGCGAGCAGCGGGCGTTCAGGCGCGAGCCGACGCAGCGTCAGCCACACCAGCCACACCACACCTGCGCTGCAGAGCGTCGAGAGCAGCCGCACCGCCTTGCCCTCGCCGCCCGTGAGGGCGTAGACCACTGCCGCAAGGAAGTAATACAGCGGCGGCTGGTGCGCCTCGTAGCCGACGCCCGCGTAGCCCTCGAACTTCGGCAGTCGCCACTCCCGCGCGGCATACGCCACATACTGGAAATGTGCGCCTTCGTCGGGGGTGTTCGGGTAGCCGTTGTTGCCGAAAGGAGTCGCGAGGTTGTAGGCAATCGCCAGCAGGCTATGCGCCGCCAGCACGACCCACGGCGCATAGCCCAGCCACGAGGGGGTTAGTAGCCCTTGCTGGCGAGGTATTTCGCGAGGTCGGCGACGCGGCATGAGTAGCCCCACTCGTTGTCGTACCACGCCATCACTTTCGCCAGCCGCCCGCCCATCACCAGCGTCGAGGGCAGGTCGACAATCGCGCTGCGCTCGTCGCCGCGAAAGTCCATCGACACCAGCGGCTCGTCCGTCACGCCGAGAATGCCCCGTAGCGCGCCTTCAGAGGCTTGGCGAAACGCCTCGTTGACGGCTTCAGCGGTCGCCTCGCGCGAGAGCGTGACAGTGAGGTCTACAATCGAGACGGTCAGCGTCGGCACGCGCAGCGCAATCCCGTGCATGCGCCCCTTGAGTTCGGGCAGCACGAGGTGAATCGCCTTCGCCGCGCCCGTGGAGGTCGGGATGATGTTCGCCGCCGCCGCGCGCGCCCGACGCAGGTCTTTGTGAATCTGGTCTTGGATGCGCTGGTCGTTTGTGTAGGCGTGGACGGTGGTCATAATGCCGTGTTCGATGCCGAACGCCTCGTGCAAAACCTTGCTTACAGGCGCGAGGCAGTTCGTGGTGCAGGAGGCGTTCGAAATCACATGGTGCTGGCTGGGGTTGTACGCCTCGTGATTGACGCCCATGACGATGGTGATGTCCTCGTTGGTGGCGGGGGCGGTGATGATGACCTTTTTCGCGCCGCCGCGCAGGTGCGCCGCCGCCTTCTGCCCGTCGGTGAACACGCCCGTCGACTCAATCACAATATCCGCGCCGACATCGCCCCACGGAATCGCCGCAGGGTCTTTCTCGGCGAACACGCGGATGCGGTCGCCGTCGACGATAATCGCGTTCTCCTCTGCCTTCACTTCGCCTGAGTATGTACCGTAGGTCGTGTCGTACTTGAACAGGTGCGCGTTGCTGTGCGCGTCGGTCAAGTCGTTGATGGCGACCACATCGAAGTCGTTGGGGTAATGCTTGCGAATCGCTCGCAGGGTCATCCGTCCGATGCGCCCAAAGCCGTTGATTCCTATTCGAATAGGCATAGTCTCCTCCCAGAACGGCAGTAGTGTACCTGAATTTTGCGGGGAGGCTGGCAGGAGAGACGCGCCCGACAGGGAATAATGTCCTCGTGTTATTGCCGATACGCGACCACAACCCATCGCACAGTTTCCCGTTCGTGACGGTGGGGCTAATCGTGGTGAATGTGCTGGTCTACATCATGCAGGTCGTAGACCCGCGCATCACCTATGTGTACGCCGCCATCCCCGCCGAAATCACGGGGGCGGATGTGAACCCGCTGGTGCGGATGCAACTGGAGATGCAGCATGGCATCCGCGCGGAGCCTGTCGTCCATCCGTGGCTGACGATTCTGACCAGCATGTTTTTGCACGGCGGCTTTCTGCACATTCTCGGCAACATGTGGTCGCTGTGGATTTTCGGCAACAATGTGGAGGACGCGCTGGGGCACTTTCGGTACCTGCTGTTGTATCTGATTTGGGGGGTGGCAGCCGCGCTTTCGCATGTGGTGTTCAACTGGGCGTCGCCGATTCCTGTGGTGGGCGCAAGCGGGGCAATCGCAGGCGTGATGGGCGCGTATCTACTACTATTTCCACACGCGCGAATCGACTGCGTGCTGTGGTTCGTGATTATCACCTTCGTGGAAGTGCCTGCTATCTTCTTCCTAATTGTTTGGTTCGTGTCTCAGTTTCTGGTCTACAATCCTGGGGTGGCGTATCTGGCGCATATTGGCGGTTTCGTGGCGGGGTTCATTACCATCAAGTTGCTCGGCGGCGCGGCGCGCATTCTGCGCGGGCGACGGCACTGGTATTACGACGAGTGGTGATTCAGTAGCGCATGTGTCCAGGCGTGGTGCAGCGCACCTGTCCTGTGGTGGGGTCGTACTGGTAGGGTTGCCTGGAGACGGGGCATATCAGCATGCTGGCGGGCAGTCCCAGTTCGTTGAGGCTGGCGGGATAGGTCTCGTCGGTGGTCGTGCGCATCTGGATGGCGGCGCGGATTTGGCTAAGGTTGTTGCGGCATTCGACGCTTTCGGCGGCTTGGCGCACCTCGCCGACGCGACTGGCAGGCGGCGGGGCAGCAGGGTTGGACGCGCCATTGCCCGATGCGCCGCCCGTACCGTAATACAGCCACACCACCATCAGCACGCCCAATATCGCGATAGAGACCAGTATCCCGACAAGACGCACGATGTGAATTATACTCCAGTTCCTCAAGATCTTCGCACGCGCGGACAGCCGAGCCTGCTCGAGGTAAACTATGGGCGATGGAGCGTCCAGAAGACACTCTGCTTGCTCGTCTGCAGGAGCGTCTGCCCGTATTCAAGCAAGTTCTACAGTCGCCAGACGGGCGATGGAACGCACGCGGTATCGTTGATCGGGGGAAGCGACTGTATCCCCTTCCGCTTGAGAAACCACCATACTCAAGTTTGCAAGAGTATCTGCAAATCAAAGGGTCAGGAGGCGCACCATGAGGTGGAATGGCACAGGAAAGGTACGAGTCCCGCCCATAAAGTGTCAAGGAATCAAGACGAAGCTGGTTCCATTTATCGCGCGTTCTATTCGATGGCAGGGCGAGGGTCGATGGATTGAGCCTTTTCTCGGCTCTGGAGTAGTCGCGTTCAATCTTAAGCCGCGTCGGGCGCTGTTGGCGGATATCAACCCGCATATCATTCGTTTCTACCAAGCCATTCAGAGAAACGAGATAACCCCCCAAGTTGTGCGCGAATTTCTCACTGAGGAAGGAAGGCGATTGGTGCGTGAAGGCGAGGCGCACTACTACGCTATTCGGGAGCGATTCAACCGCGAACAGAATCCTTTAGACTTCCTGTTTCTCAATCGTGCGGGCTTCAACGGATTGGTGCGATTCAATCGGCAGGGCGAACTGAATGTACCTTTCTGCAGAAAGCCCGAGCGATTCAGCCCTGCGTATATCTCTAAGATCGTCAATCAGGTGCGTTGGGTCTACCAGCTGTTGCAGACGCATGAGTGGGAGTTTCGGGTGGCGCACTGGGAGCAGACACTCAGTGAGGCAACGCCGAGCGACTTTGCCTACTTAGACCCACCCTACGAGGGCAGGCATGCGGATTACTACAATCAGTGGGATACAGAAGATACGCACCATTTGCTGGAGATTCTGAAGCGGCTTCAGTGCGGCTATGCACTCTCGATGTGGTTGGAGAATCCGTATCGTCAGAACATGATAGTTTACTATCTCAGCCAGTCTCATGTGGTGAAGGTTTATGAGCATTTTTATCATGTTGGCGCGGAGGAGAAGAATCGGAACTGGATACGCGAAGCGCTTATCATCCATCCCGACTTTGCGTGTATGGAGGATACGCTCGTTTCACCCTGTTCTGTTCAAGCGGCGCAGGGGTCGTTGTTTTGACACCAGTTCGGCGAAGCCGTCCTTTGCGTAAAAGCCAGAGGGGTATGGGTACTCTCTTCCCTACCCGCTCGTCTAACACGGCAGGAGGAACCGATGATGCGTGCAACGATTCTGCTGTGCGGTGTGGCGGCGGCGCTGCTGAGCGGCTGCGGCGGCGACGCCAGCCCGAAACCGCCCAAGGAGGCAACCCAACCCGTGCAAATCAGTCCCGAAACACACGCGGCGAACACACAGTTCGCCCTGACGATGCTCCAGCAACTGGACGACCCCGCAGCTGGGAACAATCTGTGCTTTTCGCCCCTGTCGCTCGCGCTCGCGTTGAGCATGACGCTGAACGGCGCGGACGGCGACACCTACGACTCCATCGCCAAGACGCTTGGCTACACGGAGCAGAAACTGGACACCATCAATGCTCAAGCACGCGCCCTCAACCGCTTGCTCACCCCCGCCGACAAGAGCATCACCATCCACATGGCGAACGGGCTGTGGGTGCAGCAGGGCTTCCCGCTGAAGCCCGACTTTCTGCGTGCGTTGCTGACGCACTACGAGGCGCGCACGGAGACGGTGGACTTCCTGAAACCCGAAGCTACTGCCGACGCGATTAACGCTTGGGTCAAAGAGCAGACGCAGGGGCTTATCGAGAAGCTCTTCCAAGCGGGCGACTTCGATGAGCGGACGCGCCTTGCACTGGTGAACACGCTTTACTTTGAGGGCAGCTGGCAGTTCCCGTTCCCGAAGGACGCGACCAGCGACGCGCCATTTTACTTGGAAAACGGCAAGACGAAGCAGGTGCCGATGATGCGGTTGTCGGAACGGCTGCCGTACTACAAGGGGGACGGCTTCGAGGCGGTTGCGCTGCCTTATGGCAAGGGCGACTACCGCTTTTACCTGTTTCTGCCTAACAAGGGGCGCACAGTCGCTGACTTACGCAAGCAACTGACCCCCGATAACTGGGCGAAGTGGCTCGGAGCGTTCCGCGTGGAGCAGGGCAGTCTGCAGATGCCGCGCTTCAAGGTAGAAGCGAAGTACGACCTCAAGCCGCCGCTCACGGCGCTGGGGATGGGCGTTGCGTTTGACCCCGACCGCGCCGACTTCAGCCGAATCGCCGATGTAGCGCCCGAACGGCTGTTCATCCAGAAGGCGATTCAGAAGGCAGTGGTGGAGGTAGACGAAGAGGGCACGAAAGCCGCCGCCGCAACGGGCATTACCGTCGGCGTGACCTCCGTGCCCGTAGACCAGTTCAACCTCGTGGTGGATCGTCCGTTCCTGTTCGCGATTGTGCATCAGCCGACGGGCACGGTGCTGTTTCTGGGCATCGTGCGGGAGCCGTAGAGTGTTCTCTCTGGCGTGCAGAGGGGGATGACCTCCGCACGCCAAGCAGCAGGAATCCCAGCGTGCCTCCCGAACGAATTCCTACAGAGGAGGTATGGACAAGATGCGCTGGATTCTGTTGACTCTGCTTGTGGGGCTGGCGGTGTTCGCGTGGTCGCAAGATGCCCCCGATGTGCGTTCTATGGTGCGCGATGTGTTCCCCGTGTCGCAGCTCAAGCCTGGCATGCGCGGCTACGGGCTGACTGTGTTCAAGGGCACGAAGATCGAACGCTTCGAGGTGGAAGTGGTCGGCGTGCTGGACAACGCGCTGCTTGGCTACCCGCTGGTGATGATTACGATGCGCGGCGGCCCCATCACCGAGCGCGGCGCGATGGTGATTGCGGGGATGAGTGGCAGTCCCATCTTTATCGAGGGCAAGATTCTGGGCGCGCTGGCGTATGGGTTTCTCTTTCCGAAAGAGCCAGTCGCGCTGGTGACGCCGTTGGAGGCGATGCTGACGAATCTGCATCCGCGCGCGGAAGCGCAACTCGCCGACCTGCGTGGGGGACACTTGATACGCAAGCCCGTGCAGATTGCGGGCGTGCGCTACGCGGGGGTCTACATCGGGCACGAGGAGCCGACGACGCCGAATGTGGCGTGGGCGCGACCGCTGATGACCCCAGTTATGGTCAGCGGTGTCTCGCCTCGCACAATGAAGTACCTTGAAGCGTTGTTCAAGCGGTATGGGCTGACGCCGCTGCTGGCACCCAGCGGCGGCACAGGCAAACAGGTGCCCGTGCGGTTCGAGCCCGGCGCAGCAGTTGCCACGCCGCTGGCGACGGGCGACATCGACCTCTCAGTAATCGGCACGCTGACCTACCGCAAGGGCGACTATGTGCTGGCGTTCGGGCACCCGTTCTTCGGCTTGGGGACGGTGGAGATGCCCATGCACGCCGCCGAGATTGTGGATGTCTTCTCGTCCTATGCTATCTCATTCAAGTTGGGCAATCGCGCGCAGCCGCTGGGCGCGATTTACTACGACGGCGCGTTCGCCGTTGCAGGGCGCATGGGGCAGCGTGCGCGGATGATCCCGATGACCGCCCGTATCACGAACGCTGCCCGCGCTGTGCAACGCGAATACCGCTGCGAGGTGTTCAACCACCCGATGCACACGGGCTGGATTACCGTAATCGCTGTGTTGGAGTTTGTAGACCGCGTTCACTACGATCTTGGCGAGGCGAGCGCAACCGTGCGCTGGCGGCTGCAGACGCGCCCGTTCGGCGAGATTCGCTACGAGAACCGCGTCGCCACGCGCGACTCGCTGGCGTTCGCCGTGCTGAGCGACCTGAACTACGCGCTGAACCTGCTGCTGAACGCCCGCGAACAAAAAGTCGAACTGGAGCGAATCGAGTTAGAGGTGGAGATACAGCCCGGTAAAGGCGCGGCGGTCATCGACAGCCTGCAGGTAGACCGCTTCACCTACCGTCCTGGCGAGCGGATTGAGGCGACGGTGCAGGTGCGCACGCGCGACGGCACGGTGGACACCTACCGCACGAGCCTGCGCCTGCCCGCCGATATGATGCCTGGTCGGTATGTGCTGCAGGCGAGCGCAGGGGGCGGCGGCGTGCAGATGGGCGCGATGGGGCTGCTTGCCCTGCTGCTGGGCGAGGGTATCGTTGGCGGCGGCGGGGGCGATACCGAAGCGCAACTGCGCGAGTTTCTCAGCCGCGAGCGCAACTATCAGATGTCCGTCGCCCTGAATCTGCCGTTCCCGACGATTAGCATAGGCGGCGCGCCGCTGCTGCAACCCCCACCCCTGATGCGCAGCGTGTTCGTCAGCCAGCGCGTCTCCAAAGCGCAGCAGACGCCCGACCGCATCAAGCAGGTGGTGGACACGCCCCATGTGCTGGAGGGCGGTCAGAGCGTCGTGATTACCGTGCTGCCCGCCGACACGGGACGCACCCCGTTCGGGCGGTTCGTCCCGCCGCCGTTTGTGGAGGGCGAGGAGGCGCATGCGGAGCCGAGCGAGTCGGAGGGGTTCCCGCCTTCTGGCGGTAGCGTGGTGATTACGGATTTGCCGTCGCCGCCTTCGCCCGGCGAGCCGTCGTTCCCAGAGCCTGCGACTGAGGCAGGCGCGCGCCCCGAAACACGCACGGTCAGCCGCACGGCGCGCCAGTGGCAGCCCGAGCGGTTCGAACAGCTGCGGCGGGGCGTGTTCGAGGGCGCGGCGCTGGGGCTGGACGGCGCGATACGCCTATCGGTAGCTCCGCGCGCGTTGCCGAGCGCGCCACTAAGCTTTGTGTGGAGCGTCGCGCCTGACGGCGAGTCGGGGCTGCTGCTGGGCGGCGGGATTGGTGGACGCCTCGTGCGCGTCGGTGGCGAACCATCCGAGCAAGCCTATCCCGCTTTGCCAGGCGCGTTCGTGACCGCGCTCACGCGCAGTGAGAACGGCGACCTGTACGCAGGGCTGTCGCCTGAAGGGACGCTGTGTCGCGTCGGGCAGCGCGGCTCCGAGGTCGTCGCGCAACTAAACGCCCGCTATGTGAACGCGATGCGCTGGCACGAGGGCGTGCTGTACCTTGCCACAGGCTCGCCCGCGCAGGTGCTGGCGTGGGACGGCAACACGCTGCGACGACTGCTGACGATTGATGAGACGCACTTCAGCGCGCTGACCGTCGGCGCGGACGGCGCGGTCTACGCAGGCACATCCGAGCGCGGGATGGTCTATCGCATCACGCCTGCAGGGGCAATCAGCCCAGTTGCGACGCTGCCTGAGCCAAGCGTCGTCGCGCTGGCAACCGACTCGGCGGGCAACCTTTATATCGCCACGGCGCCGTCGGGGCAACTGTATCGCTGGACGCCCACAGGCGGGCTGACCCCCCTGCACAGCCAGCTAAAGCGCGAGTGGCGTGCGCTGGTCTTACACGAGAGCAATCTGTACGCGCTGACGCCCGAAGAGGTCTACCTCCTACCGACCGATTCGGAAAAGGCGCAGCCCGCGCTCATCTTCCGTCAACGGGGGCTGCAACTCGTCGGCGGCGGCGTGGTGGGCGAGCGGTTGCACCTGGCGTCGGCGGATGGACGCTTGTACGCGCTGGAGCCTGCCGCTGAGGGGGTTTATCTCTCGCCCGTGCTGGATGCAGGCGCGCCTGCGCGCTGGGGCGCACTGCGCTGGAGCGCGAGCCTGCCCGACGGCGCACAGCTTATGCTGCAGACCCGTTCGGGCAACACGCCCGAACCCGACGCGAGCTGGAGCCCGTGGACAACCGCCTACGAGAATGCGGAGGGGAGCGCGATTCTCAGCCCGCCCGCGCAGTACCTGCAGGTGCGCGTGCATCTGAAAAGCGCGGCGGACGCCTCGCCAACGCTGCACCGCTTCAGCGTAAGCTACCTGCCCCAGAACCGCCCGCCAGAGGTGCAACTGATAGGCATCACGCCCTACAAGGCGATTAGCGGGAAGCATACCCTGCGTTGGCGCGGGCGCGACCCCGACGGCGACACCCTGCGCTTCGAAGTGCAAATCGCGCGCGACGGCACAGGCAACTGGCAGCCGCTCAAAAACGGGCAGCCGAAACCGAATGGAAGCCCCACGCCTAACACGCAGACCGCTCCCGATACGACACCGCCTATCGACGCGCTGAACCTGGAAGACCTGCCCGAAGAGTTCCGCGCGCAGATTCAGCAGCAGATGGCGCAGGTAAGGCAGACGATACAGGTTCGTCTGGAGGTTAGCGCGATGGACGCGCCCGAACCCGAATCAGACGATGCGCCGAGTCGAGCCGAACGCCCCGACGCCAAAAACCGCTTCGAATGGGACACGACGCAAGTGCCCGACGGGGTGTACCTGCTGCGCGTAATGGCGACTGACGAACCCGCCTCGCCGACCGATTACGCGACGGTCTACTCGCCTGCTGTGCCTATCGTGGTGTGCAACACGCCGCCTGTGGTCTCCATCCGCGCGCGGGATGTCAAGGTCGCCGAGAACGGCGTTGCCGAGCTGTCGGGCGTCGCGTTCCAATACTTTGAAGAGCGCAAGGAAGGGGCAACAGAGGGCGACGAGCAAAAATCGGAGAACGCGCGCACCCGCCGCATCCTGCGCCAGAGCGCGCCGATAATCGGCGTGCAGTACCAAATCGGCAACGGCGACTGGTTCAGCGCGGAGCCGCTGGATGGGATGTTCGACTCGGCGTTCGAGCCGTTCCGCATTCGCACCAAGCCGCTGCCCGCAGGCGAGCATACCCTGCGAGTCAAGGTCTTCAACGGCGCGGGCAAGAGCGCGGAAATCGAGCAGAAGGTCTCTGTGCCTGCGAAGCAAACAGCGACCCAGTAAATGCCTTACAGGGTTCAGATTGAACAGGGCTGCGGGCGGGCTACGCCCGCAGCCTATTGCTTAGTGCTTCCACTTAATCGTGCAGCCAATAGGCGGCACATGGGAGACATGGGGGATGTCGTTTTCCAGAAGGTATCGGATAGCGTCCCGCACATACTCGTGGCGTACTTGGTCGGGATGCTCCCAGTTGTCGTCGAGCCGCCCGTGATACTTCAGGTCGCGCTCCTCGTCGAACACGAAGAATTCGGGCGTGCGCGAGGCTTTGTAGGCACGCGCGACCGATTGCGTCTCGTCGAACAGATACGGGAACGGGTAGTTTTTCTCTTGGGCGACGCGCTGCATGTTCTCGAAGCTGTCTTCGGGGTACTGTTTTGGGTCGTTCGAGTTGATAGCCACAAACGCCACGCGGTCTTTGAACTCGTTCGCGAGTTGAATCACGCGGTCTTCATATGCCTTGACATACGGGCAGTGATTACACCAGAAGAAGAGCACCAGCACAGGTTTGTCCGCAAAGTCCTTGAGCGAGTAGGTTTTGCCGTCCACCCCAGGCAGCTGGAAGTCATACGCCGATTGACCGATTTCCATAACCGTCACCTCCTTCAGTGGATGGGTTGCGCAGGGCGGCGCGTAGCGTCATAAGCGAGGGCAGGGGCGACAGTCGCCCGTCCTCGTGTTGAAACGCGCGGCAGGTCAGGCGATAGGGCAAGTGTGGCTGCGGCTGTATCTCGCGCCCATCGATGCGAATGGTGGGCGACCCCACGAACCGGTACTGCTCCGCCTGCTCCTGCGTGTCGATGCGAATCACTTCGATGTCAGCAGTGATGCCCTCCAGCGTCAGCGCGTCGCGGATTAGCTCCAGCGCACGCTCGTGCGACGGGCACTCAGGGTAATACAGCAGTTCGATTCGCATCGTCGCGCCTCCCAAGTTATTTTACCTGACGGTCGGGCAGTCCGCGACGGCTGGGCTTGAACATCTGCAGCATGCGGTCGGTAACAAGGAAGCCCCCAACCACATTGATGGTCGCCAGCACAACCGCCAGCACGCCCAGCACTGCGCTGAGCGTGGTGTGCTGCGCGCCCGCCGACAGAATCGCGCCGATAATCGTGATGCCCGAAATCGCGTTCGAGCCCGACATCAGCGGCGTGTGCAAGGTCGGGGGCACTTTCGTAATCACCTCGAAGCCCAGAAAAATCGCCAGCACAAAGACCGTCAGCGCGGCAACGAATGCCTCCATAGCCTGTAGGATACCCAAAAAAAGCCCCCGCAGGCGCGGGGGCGATTGGTCTCACCTTGAGTTGCTGGCTCAAGCCGTCTCGTGCGGTCGCAACGCGACGCGCACATCCCCGTGAACGGTCTCCAGCGCGAGGGTTCCCGTACCGTCGCCAGCAACGCCTGTATAATAGCCGCGCCCTGCGTCTACCGCCCGACACTCCAGCGCGCATTCGAGGTCGCCTGCGCTGGTGTGCATCTGCACTTGGCAGTCGTTGCCGTCGGGCAGGTGCACCGAGATGTCGCCTTTCACGGTGGTCAGGCGTACTTCGCCCTGCACGGGCGTCGTCAGGTCTAAACGAATATCGCCGCGCACGGTCTCCACCGTGAAATTACGGGCGGCGATGCGCTCGGTTTCAAGGTCGCCGTTGGTGAGGTGAATACGCGCCGTGTCCACTTGGAGGTCGCGCAGGGAGGCGTCGCCGTTGACGGCGGTGATGGCGACGCGCTCGCCCTGCAGGTCGTGAATAGCGAGGTCGCCGTTGATGGTCTCCAGTGTTGCGCTGCCCCGAATGTGGCGCAGGGTGATGTCGCCGTGCGGCGTGCGCAGGTCAACTGTGCCGTCCAGCTTCTCGATTTCCAGGTCGCCCTTATGTTCCAAGCGGATGCGGAGGTTCACTTGGCGCGGGATACGCAGGCGCAGGTTCACCTTCTGGCGCAGGTCGCCTTCCAGTTCGGGCGCGGTGATGCGCACGCCTGTGTCGGTCTGCTCGATGGTCAGGCTATAACGCTGCTTAGCTTGCTCCACGCTTTGCTGGGAGGCTCCCCGCAGGCGGATGTCGGCTTCGACCCGTCCCCCGTCGAAACCGCCTGTGAGGTGAATATCGCCTGCGGGGAGGTCGATGGACAGCGATTGCCCCCCTTCAATCGCGAAGTCCATCGTTTGCTGCAAGTCGGTCTCGTACTTGCCCCACCGTCCCAAGGACCAGTCGCCTTTTTCCAGCTCGTCGAGGGTTTTGCGCAGTTCGTCAAGACCGCGCTGGGTCTGCTCGCGCACGCTCTGCCCGATTTGCTGCCAGTTGACGCTGCGCACGGCTTGCCCAGTCGCGCGCACGGTCTCTTCCACAGTGCGTAGGATTTGATCAAGCAGCCCACGCGCTGGGTTGGCGCTGCCGTTGCCGTTCGTTTGGCTCGCCGCGCTTTCGGGCGGCGGTGCGGACTGCGCAGGCTCGTAGATGGCGTCGATCAAGTCCGCCGCCTCTTCAGGCGTTACCAAGCCTTGCTGCATCAGGTTCAGTATCCGCAGCAGCGTTTCTTGTCGCTCAGTCATTCCTACATACCTCCTCCTTCAGCGTAGGGTACGGAGTTTGCGCGCCGCCTCTTCGGCGGTGATTTCGCCTTGCTCGAGCAGATCCAGAATTCGGCGTCGTTGCTCGGCAAGATGTCCGTTCAAGTCCTGCGCCGTTGCAGGGGTTAGCCCCAGCGCCAGCAGCAGCGCGTCCAGCTTGTTGCGCGCTGTCGGATAGCTAATCCCCAACTCGCGCTCGACGCCTGCCAGCATGCCCCGATTGCGCAGGAATACCTCCAGGAACCGCAGCTGCTCCTCGTCGAGCTGGCTGAATCGATTGGGCGTGAAGTGTCCTTGTATCGTCACGCCGCACTCTTCGCAGGCGACCTGCGTTACGATAAGCTTCCCGCTGCAGATAGGGCAGCGCGTCGGTTGGGCATACGGCTTTTTCATAATGCGTTGCATGATACCCCATCGGAATCAAAAAAGTCAAGTCTTGACCCTCTCAGAATTCAAAAATTCTCAGGATTGTGTGCAAAATCTTGAGGGCGCAGGAGGGGAATGGGGTAGGAGGGAGCGTATGCAGTTCAGCCTGCGTGGAAGCGGCACAGCTAATCCAGTAAGCCCCGGTACGAATAGGCGTCGGAGATGCAAGATGCCCAAAAAGCAGGAGATTCAGTGATACTGGCGAATATCGTAGGCAGGAAGTAGGATGCTGTTCGTAGTCGCATCTGCCGCTGCGAACAGCGTGGAGGTGAACTATGGGAACTGCGGGACGCAGAGAAGTGTTTCGTACGCGCCGTTACTATAAGGCACGCGAACGATTGCCGCACTTTCACCGCGAGATCGACGAGAAGCTTGAACTCTTTTGCCATGACCCGCTTCATCCCTCGCTCCGATTCCACGAGCTAGATCGCTTAGCGTACAAAAACTGGTGGACTTATCGCGTGAACGACGATATTCGTGTTGTCGTCTCCGACCAGCAAGACTGCTGGGTGGTCTGTTATGTCGCTCACCATGACGACGCCTACCAGTGGGCAAGGCGCAAGCGTTTCACGCTGGACTTGTTGACAGGGAGCTACTCGATGGCGCCGCCTGTGAATGAGGTCGCCGAAACAACATCTGCGCCCGAAGAGACTCCAGAGGTGTTTCGGGTTCCGCTGCGCGGCTACACGCCCGAACAGATTATGCGATTAGGTATTCCCGACCGCGACTGGGCAGAGCAACTGACGCAGGCGACTGAAGAGCAGCTCGCGCGGATACTTGTGAAGGCGCTGGATGACGACTGGTTCCCCGAAGATGTGATTGAGCGGCTGATGCATCTGGCAGACAAGACGAAGCCCTATCGCGAGCTATTGCCCCCGCAAATATCGGTGTTGATGCCGTCGGAGCTGTTCCGTCGTCGCCCGCGTGATTTCTGGTCGCCTGAGAGTGAACAGGACATCCGCAAGGCGATTCAGCGCGGCTGGCAAGAGTGGATTATCTTTCTGCACCCCGCGCAGCGCGATGCAGTGAAGCGTGATTTGAAAGGTGCAATTCGCGTCGGAGGCGGCGCAGGCACAGGTAAAACCGTCGTCGCCGCGCACCGAACCGCGTGGCTGGCAACAGAACGCTATCCGAATGAGCCAATCTTGCTGACGACCTTCACGCGCGTGCTGGCGGACAACCTCAAGCATCGCGTCGAACAAATCATCGGACCGCTGCACGGCACGGGGATTGAGGTAATCAACCTGCACGCGCTTGCCGTTCGTCTGTTCACACAGAAACTGAACCGCACAGAAACCGTCGTTGATACGGAAGCACAGAACGCGCTGCTTGAGCAAGCGATCCGTGAGGTGAACTCTCCTTACAACCTTGCCTTCGTTCGTCCCGAATGGGAGACGATTATTGACCCGTGGCAGGTGCGCGACTTGGAGACCTACCTGCAGATTGAGCGCGTCGGGCGGAAGATGCCCTTGCAACGCACCCAGCGCGAGGAACTCTGGCAGGTGTTCGATCGGATGTGGCGTCTGCTGGAAGAACAACATCGGACGACCTTCAGCACTGTTTGCTATGCCGTTGCAGAGTACTTGAACCAGCATCCCGAAGCGCGCTATCGTTGCGTTGTGGTCGACGAGGCGCAGGATTTCGGACCTGCCGAGCTTACGCTCGTTCGCGCCTTAGCGCCGACCGATTTGGAGAACGCGCTATTTTTATGCGCGGATACCCGCCAGCGCATCTATCGTCCCGCTGTGCCGTGGGTGCGGTTCGGCATCGACACGCGCGGGCGCAGCTACACCCTGCGCGTGAACTACCGCACCACCCGCCAGATTCAAGACTTCGCGGAGCGCGTGCTGCCCGAAGCGATTGAAGGCGTGCAAGAGGACGAGACGCGCATCCTCTCTGACCGCCCAGTCGCGCTGATGCACGGGGTCGTGCCCGAGGCGCACGGCTACGAGAACATCCCCGCCGAAATGCGTGGGCTGAAGGACTGGATTTACCGATGCCTGAACGACAACATCCAGCCTGGCGAGATTGCCATCTTCGCGCGCAGTGAGAACGCACTCAAGGAGGTTGAACACATGCTGCGCGAAGAGGTTCTGCAAGAGCGTGGGATACAAGCGCGTAAGCTCCAACGCGACACCCCGCCCGTGCCCCACGAGCTTAACTACGGCACAGCGCACAACGCCAAAGGGCTGGAGTTCCGCGCAGTGGCAGTCGTGCGAGTCACGGCGACCTACTTCCCCCACTACTCGGCAATCAAAGATATTGTGGACACTGCCGAGCGCAAAGCGAAGGAGGACCAAGAGCGTCAGCTGCTCTACACGGTCTGCACCCGCGCCCGCGAGCGGCTCTATATCAGCTGGTCGCCGACCACAGGAAGCAGCAAATTCTTACCTAATCGCTGAACGATTCTCTGAATGGTTTACATTTGTCTACACGCGCGTCCCATAACAGTGGAATGCGCCGTTCGTTGTCGCGGGACTGGATTGCGCAGGAGATTGCGCACACCTTTCAGTTGCCGTTGGTCAGCCTGCCAGTACGGCTGGCGACGGAGGCGATTCACCATCTGGCGCGTCGCCAGCGCGATAAGAACGCCCGCCCGCGCCGCCTGCCTCCGCACCTCTGGCAAGCCGCCCGCGAGGAAGCCTGCCACTTCTGCCTGCAGACGCTGGCGCAACTGATTCAACTGGAACGCGGTCCCGACGCCTTGCCGCCCGAGACGGCGGCGATGTACGATGCATTCCTGACCGCCGTGCGCCACTACTTGGAGACGCCGCCGCCCCAGGTGTCCGACTCCATGCCCCAACTTTCCGCTTCCGAGCAAATCAAGCAGGAGCAACACCTGTGGCGTCAGGCGCGCGAGGCGTTGGAACTGTGCGAGAAGTGGCGCAAGGCGATGCACGCGCAACGGGACGACCGCCCATAGGCGACGCCAGCGCGCCGCCCCCCAGCAGGTATACTTACCCCCACCGATGGAGGGCTGGCATGGTTAACGGCAACTTGCGCAAAGGACACGCTGTCGTGTTGGGCGCGGGCACGATGGGCGGCGGCATCGCCGCGCTGTTGGCAAGTATCGGATGGCGCGTTCACCTGCTGGATCAAGGCGAGATTGCCCACCGCGCATTGGAACGGCTCCAGCAATCGGGCGCGTTTTATCAACCCCACGACGCGACGCGGATTACCCCCGGCTGTGTGGAGACCGATTTGGACTGCGTGCGCGACGCCGACTGGGTCGTGGAAGCCATCATCGAGCAGATTGAACCCAAGCGTGCGTTGTGGCGTCAGGTCGCCGAGCGAGTGAACCCTAACGCCGTGCTGAGTTCCAACACCTCAGGGCTGGGCATCGCCGAAATCGCGCAGGCGCTGCCCGAACATTTACGCAAGCAGTTTCTGGGCACGCACTTTTTCAATCCCCCGCGTATCATGCGCCTGCTGGAACTCATCCCCACCGAAGACACCGACCCCGACCTCACCGTGCGCTTCACGACCTTCGCCGAGCGGCTGCTGGGCAAGCGCGTCGTGCTGGCGAAAGACCGCCCTGGCTTTATCACCACGCGCATCGGCGTCTACGCGATGATGCAGGCGTTGACAAGCGCAATTCGGCACGGCATAACGCCTGAAGAGGCTGACCTCCTGCTGGGTACGCTGGTCGGTCGCCCGCGCAGCGGCGTGTTCCGCCTGACCGACCTTGTGGGACTCGATGTCGCCGACAACATCATCCGCAATCAGAAAGAGCGGCTGCCCGACGACGCCTACATCCAGTCGCTGGAGCCGCCTGCCCTCTGGCACGCGCTGATTGCGCAGGGGCGTCTGGGCGAGAAGGCAGGCGCGGGCTTCTATCGGCGCGAGGGCAAAGAGATATTTACGCTGGACTACGCGACGCTGGACTACCGACCGCGTATGGAGCCGAACCTACCGATAGATCCCAACCTGAGTCGTGCGCCTATCGAGGAACGCCTGCCCGCCCTGCTAAACCTGCCCGACCCGTATGGCGCGTTCATGCGCGAGGCGTTCCTCAAGCCGTTGGCGTATGGCGCGGCGGTGATGCCCGAAGTCGCCTACGACATCCCGTCGCTGGATATGGCGATGCGACTGGGCTACAACTGGGAACTCGGCGTGTTCGAGACTTGGGACGCGCTGGGCGAGGCGGGACGCGAGGCGTTGGCGCAACTCGACCTGCCCCAAGAGCCTGCCCCGCTGCGCGCCCTGCGCAACGCGGGGCTGAAGACCTTCTACGCCACCAAAGGCGCGAGCCGACTCTACTTCGAGCCGCGCGACGACCAAGGCGACTACGCGCCGCTGATGACCCCGCAGTTTTTCGTGCGCCTCGATGACCTCGCCCGCGCGGGCAGGGTGCTGGACGAGACGCCCGAATGCCGCATAATCGACCTCGGCGACGATGTGGCGTGCCTTGAGTTCCGCACGAAAGCGAATGTGCTAACGCCCAGCCTGATGGAGTTCATGCTGGCGTACTTAGAGCGCGCGGAACGGATGCATGTCGGCGTCGTGCTGGGCAATCAGGGGCGCATGTTCTCCGCAGGGTTCAACCTGAACCTGTTTTTGGACTATATCGCCCGCGAGGACTGGCAGGGCATGGAGCGTGGGCTGACGCTGCTGCAGGAACTGAGCCAGCGCATTCGGTATTGCGGCGTGCCTGTCGTGGCGGCGGTGCATGGCTACGCGCTGGGCGGCGGGCTGGAGGTCGTGCTGCCGTGCGTGCATGTGCATGCGCATGTGGACGCGGGGCTGGGCTTGCCCGAAGCGTCGGTCGGACTGATTCCTGCAGGCGGCGGCACGACGCTGATGACCCGACGCGCCCTGCAGCACCTGCCGCCCGAAGCCGACCCGCTGCCGCACCTGCGCGCGCCGTTCCTCACCCTCGCCTACGGCAAGCGTTCCAGCAACGCCTTCGAAGCCTACACGCTCGGCTTCCTACGCGAGCGCGACACCGTGTGCTGGAACCTCGACCGCTTGCTCTACGAAGCCAAGCAGCATGTGCTGGCGCTCTCGCGCGCGGGCTATCGCCCTCCAGAGCCGACGCCTATCTTGGCAACGGGCACAAACGGCTACAGCCGCCTAATGATGGAAGTCTACTGGATGCACCAAGCGGGGCAAATCAGTGACCACGACCGCCTGATTGCCGAGAAAATCGCCTTCGTGATGACGGGTGGCGACCTGCGCGACGCGACGCCCCTACCCGAAACGCACTTCCACGCCCTCGAACGGCAGGTGTTCCTCGAACTCTGCCAGACCGAGAAGACCGTCGCTCGCATCCGCCACATGCTGGAGACGGGCAAACCGCTGCGGAACTGAGGGTCGCTTCCCTCACCGCAGCACGCTTTCGGCGGTGTCGTCGCTGTCTTCGGCGGGTTCGGGCAGGCGCGCGGCTTGCACGGTGCGAATCCGATGCCCCTCAACCGTGTAGACGCGCAGCTCCCAGCCGTCCACGCGCACGGTCTCGCCCTCCGTCGGCTGATGCCCTAACTGCCCGAACACATAGCCGCCCAGCGTGTCGAACTCCTCCGATTCCAGCGCGATGCCCAGCAGCTCGCTCGCGTCGTCTAAGTGCATCCGCGCGTCGATGAGCAGCGAGCCGTCCTCGAGGGCTTCTACCATCGGCTCTGGCTCCACATCGTACTCGTCCTGAATCTCGCCGACAATCTCCTCCACGAGGTCTTCCAAAGTCACCAGCCCCGAAGTGCCGCCGTACTCGTCTTGCAGGATTGCCATGTGCGTGCGCTGGCGGCGCATCTCTTGCAGCAGCTCGACGACGCGCTTGCTTTCGGGCACAAAGAAGGCGGGGCGCAGCACCTCGCGCAGGCAGAACTTTGCCGTGCTGTCGCAGTAGCGCAAGAGGTCTTTCGCGTGGACGATACCGATGATATTATCGAGGCTCCCCTCGTAAACGGGGATTCGTGTGTGCCCCGTCTCGCGCACCAGCTTGATAATCTCTTGCGCGGTGGCGGTCGCAGGCGCGGCTTTGATGTCCACGCGCGGGGTCATCACCTCGCGGGCAATCGTGTCAGTGAACTCGAAGATGGACTGGATCATCTCTTTCTCTTGCTCTTCGATGACGCCTTGCTCCTCGCCCGCTTCGACCAGCACGCGCAGCTCCTCTTCGCTCACAACGGGCGCGAGGCGCATCATCTGGATGCCAAACAGTTTCAGCACCGCGCGCGTGACGGCGTTCACCAGCACAATCGGCAGCCAGAAGATGCGGTCAAACACAGTGATAGGCACGATTACTGCCAGCGCGACGCGCTCGGCGTGCGTGATGGCGATGCTGCGCGGCACGGTCTCGCCAATCACCACATTCGCGAAGGCAGTGAGGATTGCCACCAACGCGACGCTGAAGCCATACAGTTTCACTCCTGTCGCCGTTTCGAGGGGGCGTAGCAGCGCGTGCAGCGGCTCAGCGAGGTTCGTCGCGGCGACCGCCGACGCCAGGAACGCCACGATGTTTAGCCCGACCTGAACGGTAGACAGAAAGCGCGACGGCTCGCTCTTGAACGCCGCCAGATACGGCGCGAGGCGGTGCTTCTGGTCGGTCAGCATCCGCACCCAGCTGTGGCGGATAGAGGTTAGCGCACTCTCTGCCATCGAGAAGAACGCACTCAATAACAATAGCAAAAGAATAACCAAAAAGCTTGTTGCGGGAGTTAATCCCTGAGCAGGTGGCGTGTCTGCGCCTTCCGCTTGCCCGTAGGTCGCCCACAGCATGCCGAGCGCGGCGACACCTATCAGTAAACCGATTCGTGTTGCGTTCCACCGACGGTGACTGTTTGGGTTATCGGTCATAGGGCATTCGTTCCTCCTCATCGGGGCGTGAGCCAGAAGATGAGCGCGCCCAGTCCGACGCCGAGCAGGCTGCCCAGCACGACTTCGCGCCAGCTGTGGATGTCGGCGTCCACGCGGCTCTGGGCAATCAGCGCCGCCAGCAGCAGCGCCAGCACCGACGCCAGCAAGTCGCCCGACACGACGATAATCGCCATCGCAAAGAAGAAGCCCAGCGCGGCGTGCCCACTTAGTGCGCCCCCACGAAACAGGCGCACCCTGCCTTGCGTCGCCAGCACCTTCACCAGCGAGACGATGACGAATATCATAATCACTCCGATTGTCACGGCGACGGCTAAGGTCGGCTCTGCGCGTTCCATTCGCAGCCGAATCTGCTCCAAGCGCAGGTCGCCCATAAACAGCACCCACGCGACCACCACCGCGTTCAGTGTGGCTACCAGCACCGCACCCGCCGCGATGTCTTTGGCGAACTTCGCCTTCGGGTGGTACTCCTCCGTCACCAAGTCCACCGTCGCCTCAATCGCCGAGTTGAACATCTCGGCAATCAGCACGATAGAGATGGTAAAGAGTAGCACGAGCATCTCGCGCTTATCTAAACGGAAGAGCAACCCCATCAGCAGCACCAGCACGACGCTGAAGAAGTGGAATCGCATGTGTCGCTGGGTGCGCACGACGGCGACGATGCCTTCCAGCGCGTAGCGGAAGCCTTCCAGCGGATGGCGGCGTTCAGGAGGGGGTTCGGCGTCGGGCGTCTCCGATTCGCCGTTGCGCGGGGTCGGGTACGCCAGCGGTTCACGCGCCCGTTCAGGCGGCTCCGAGTCAGATTTTCTCATAACGCGACTGCCAGTCCTCGCGGGCAAGGTAGCCCAGCGTGTGTAGCGTCGACGCGGCGCGCCGATTCATCGCGGCGCGCGCAGCGTCGGTCGAGTCGTCGTAGCCCATCAGATGTAGTGTACCATGCAGGGTCAACATCAGCAGTTCGGTGAGCAGGTCGTGCCCGTTGAGCGGCGCTTGCCGACGGGCGGTCTCCACCGAAATCACGAGGTCGCCAAGCGGGGGGAGGTCGGGCAGTGTGTCCGCAGAATCGGTTTCGCCTCCCTCCTTAAGGTTCCCCCCGCTTCGCGAGGGGAACCCATCGGGAGCGGTTCCCCCTGCAAGCAGGGGGAACCTTAAGGAGGGGGTAGCGTCATCTGGTTTCCCATACCCGAAACTCAACACATCGGTCGGCGCGTCGACGCCGCGATAGAGGCGGTTCAGGGCGCGAATCTCGGCGTCGGTGGTCAGATAGAGGGAGACCTCATACACGCACGGGAACGGCTCGGCAGCCGTCAGCGCATCGACCGCCGCCTGAACCGCGCTGTCCAGACGCTCCGACCACTCCTCTCCAGCGAATCCCAACTCGGTCTGCAGCAGGGGCGCGACCTCAGGCGCGACCTGCACGGCAACCGAGAGGCTACGGGTGTACGGCATAGACGGGTTCATCGTCTTGTCGTGCGCCGCTGGGGTACTCGATGCGCCGATGACGCGCGGCAACCAGCACCCGCACGAACGCCTCCTCAATCAGGCTTAGATCGCGGAAGGTGAGGTTGCACTCATCGAGTTGCCCGTCCTGGCGGCGCATTTCGATCATCTCATGCACGAAGTTCGCCAGTCGCGCGGGGGTCACATCGCCCAGCACGCGCGATGCCGCTTCCACAGTATCTGCCAGCATCACAATCGCCGCCTCGCGCGTCTGGGGCTTGGGACCTTCGTAGCGGAAGTGCTGCTCCAGCACGGGGTCGTGCCCACCGCCGACGGCTTGGTGATAAAAATAGGTAATTAGCGAAGTGCCGTGATGCTGCGCGATAATGTCGCACACGGCGGTCGGCAGGCAATGCTGACGCGCCAGTTCGACCCCTTCGCGCACATGCGCGGCGATAATCCGCGCCGAAAGGGTGGGGTTGATGCCCGCGTGCAGCGTTTCGACGCCGTTCTGGTTCTCAATAAAGAATTCGGGCTTACTTAGTTTCCCAATATCGTGATAGTAGCCTGCGACGCGCGCGAGCAGCGAGTCCGCTCCGATGGCTAACGCGGCTTCCTCGGCGAGTTGTCCCACCTGTTGGCTGTGGAAGTAGGTGCCTGGCGCTCGGTCGCGCAGCTGGCGTAGCAGCGGATGTTCCAGCGCGGCGAGTTCCAGTAGCGTCATCGGTGTCGCCAATCGGAACGGTCGCTCCAGCAGGGTCAGCCCCAGCCAGAAGAGGGCGACCGCGCCGACGCCTGTTGCGACGCCCCACAGCCCGCTGCCCAGCGCGTCTACCCACGACGCCGACGCGCCCAGCGCAGTCCCGAACGCACCCGCTGTTAGCAGCACGCTTAGCAAGCCGCCTGCCCAGAACATATCCGTGCGGCGGCGCATCGACGCAATCGCCAGAATCGCGCCCCAGCCTGCCAGCCCCACCGTGCCGAGCGTGAACGCAGGTAAGCCACGCGAGACGGCTACACCTGCCAATAGCACCGCGAACACATAGAGCGCAAGCAGCGGGTGAATCAGCACACTGAGCAGCATCCCGCCTGCAATCAGCGGCGCGAAGCCCAGAAAGCCCAGTTCATGGGTCAAGGTCGTTCCCTGCCCGACCAGCGACGCCGCGCGTATCCCGACCAGGCTCATCAGCCCTATCAGGAACACCAGCGCCAGCCCGACTTCGCGCGTGCTGTGCGCCACAGGCGAGCGCAACGCCAGCCCTGTCGGACGCAGCAGGCCTGTCTGGTAGAAGAATGCGACGAGCAGCCCAACCTGCGCCGACGCTATCAGCAGTCGCGCCGCCCATTCCGCAGGCGAAACGCGCAGGTCGCCGTTCAGCAGTGCGAGCGCAAGCGTCGCTAACAGCCCCACTGCCACAGGCGCACGCCACAGCAAGCGCTTGGAAATCCGTAAAGCCGCGGATGGCTCCTGCGCGCGCGCCCCGCGCCGCATACTCCGCCTGAGAACGCGCATCGGCGTACAGAGCTACTTCTTGCGTCGCTTCAGCTTCTGGCGCCGACGCCGCTCGCTCGGCTTCTCGTAGTGCGTGTGGCGCTTATACTCCTGCAAAATCCCGCTCTGCTCCAGCGCTTTCTTGAAACGCTTGAGCGCGCTGTCAATCGACTCGTTCTGACGAACCTGTATCTGTGCCAACGGTTTGTCGCCTCCTTCACCTGGCAAGTCTCGGTAGACAGCAAGATTCGAGCCTTGCCGCAACCCTCCTGCCAGGTACGCCATGATTCTATCGGATTCTACCTCGAAAAGTCAAGGTTCTCGCAATCGCCCGAATCCGCCTACAGTGTACCCGATATTCGCGCCCTACCTCTAAAGCAAACGGGCATTTAGCATGCGGGTACAATACCTGCGCTATGAAAACCGCCGTTGCCTTGATAGCGTTCGTTGGAATCGCTATTCTCGCGCTGTGGCAACTGTTTTGGCGCAATCATCCGCGCCTCCCACAGGAGGGTCAACCAATGGAAGGCACAATCCACGCGCCCGACTTCCCTGAAGGCTTGCAGTGGCTCAACACGGAACGCCCACTCAGCCTGCGCGAACTGCGCGGCAAGGTCGTGCTGCTCGACTTCTGGACTTACTGTTGCATCAACTGCATGCACATCCTGCCCGACCTGAAGCGGCTGGAACGCAAATACGCCGACACGCTGGTAGTCATCGGCGTCCACTCCGCTAAGTTTTTCACCGAGCAGGAGACGGAGAACATCCGCCAAGCCATCCTACGCTACGAGATTGAACACCCTGTGGTGAACGACAATCAGATGCTTGTGTGGCAGCAATACGCTGTGCGGGCGTGGCCAACGCTCGTGCTGATTGACCCCGAAGGCAAAATCGTCGGCTACCGTTCGGGCGAGGGTATCTACGAGATTTTCGACCGCGCGATTGCGGAGGTGATACGCACTGCGGAAGCGAAAGGCACGCTCAAGCGGGGCGTGCTGAATATGCGACTGGAGCGCGACAAGGAGCCGCGCACCGTGCTGCGCTTCCCAGGCAAAGTGCTGGCAGACGAACGCACGAACCGCCTCTTTATCGCCGATTCGAACCACCACCGCATTCTGGTCGTCTCGCTCAAGGACAACCGTGTGGAGATGGTGATTGGCGCGGGCGCGATGGGCTTTCGCGACGGCGCGTTCGACAAGGCGCAGTTCAACAACCCGCAGGGGATGGCGTATGACCCCGACGCGGACGCGCTCTACATCGCCGACACGGATAACCACGCGATTCGCAAGGCGAACCTGCGCACGCGCACTGTGGAGACGCTCGCAGGCACAGGCGAACAGAGTCGCGCCTATCCCCCACGCCCTGGCAACGGGCGCGAGATTGCGCTCAACTCGCCATGGGACTTGGTGCTGCTGGGCGACACGCTCTACATCGCGATGGCAGGCTCGCATCAACTGTGGCGGCTGAACCTGAAGACGCTGGAGGCGGAACCTCACGCAGGCACGGGACGCGAAGCGTGCATCGACGGGAGCCTGCGCACTTGCGCCCTCGCGCAACCGTCGGGCATCACGACCGACGGCAAGAAACTCTACTTTGCCGACAGCGAGGTGAGCTGCATCCGTGTCGCCGATATTGACCCCGACGGCGTGTTGGAGACGCTCGTCGGCGGCGATTTGTTCGAGTTTGGTGATGTGGATGGCTTCGGACGCGCGGCGCGCCTGCAACACCCGCTCGGTGTCGTTTATGTGGACGGCACACTCTATGTTGCGGATACCTACAATAACAAAATCAAGCGGTTAGACCCCCGCACGCGCAAAATCGAAACCTTTCTCGGCACGGGCGCAGCGGGCGCACGCGACGGCGAGAATCCCACCTTCGACGAGCCAGGCGGCGTTAGCTACGCGCACGGCAAACTCTACATCGCTGACACGAACAACCACCTGATTCGCGTCGCTGACCTGAAGACCCGCCGCGTGGAGACGCTGGTACTAAAAGGGCTGGAGAGCGCGTCTCCGCCCGCGTTGCATCGCGAGCCGCCCAGCCAGACGCTGGAGCCTGTCGCCGTCGGCACAGAGACGCCTACCCTTGCGCTCACCCTCCGCCTGCCACAGGGACATAAGCTGAACCCGCACGCGCAGTCGCAGGCGCGAATCACGGCGGAAGGCGCGACGGTGCAGGGCAAGGCGGAACTTGTTGCGCCGCTGGCGTCGCTGGAGACCCGCTTCCCCGTGCAACTGACCGCCGACCGCGCGACGCTCACGCTCCACCTTCTGCTCTATCACTGTCGCGAGGGGCAGGAGGGGCTATGCTACCTCTACGAAACGCGGCTGACTGTGCCCCTCCAGCGCGGCGGCGAGGCGAATACGATCCCCCTCACGATAACCGTGAGCTTATAGTCAGTGTCGGGCACCTCTTGTTGCAGGCAGGCGTACAGGATGCCGCCCCCCTACTAATAAGTGTCTTTGCGTTGGTTTTTCGATATGCCCCCCCTCCTAACCTCCCCCGTCAACGGGGGAGGAACCGCGCCCCCTCCCCGTTGACGGGGAGGGTCGGGGTGGGGGCTATGTTTAAATCTCACTGCAAAGACACTTACCAATCGCGCATTCAGAATTTACAATCGCCCTTGCTTTTGTAAAGTATGCTTCAGCAATTGGTAAGTGCCTATGCGGTGGATTTTCGACATGCGCAACACTGCGCGTAAGGGGGGCAACCACAGAGGGTTGCCCCTACAAAACGGCGTCTCTGTAGGGGCAGACCCCCGTGTCTGCCCTGTTCGCATGTCGAAATCATATCGCGAAGGCACTTATTAGTGCATAGACACTTCGTAGGAGGGCGGTCGTTGAATATCGAAAATCCACTGCCGCGCCGCGCCAAAGGCGGCAGGAACCCCCTCCTTTTGGACGAACCCTACTCCCCGAAGGAGGGGAACGATGATTGTGACCACACTCGCAGAAGTGCCTGGCTACCGCATCGTGAAAGTGCTGGGCGTTGTGAAAGGGAACACCGTGCGGGCAACGCACCTCGGCAAGGATTTTTTGGCAAGCCTGCGTCAAATTGTCGGCGGCGAGATGAAAGAGTACACCGAGATGCTCTCCAACGCGCGCGCCGAGTCGGAACGGCGCATGCTGGAAGAGGCGGCGCGGCTCGGCGCGAACGCCATCGTGAATGTGCGCTTCGTGTCGGGCAACATCACCGCCAACGCCGCGGAGATTCTGGTCTACGGCACGGCGGTCGTCGTGGAGCCTGAGTCGCAGGGGGGATAGCCGATGCGCCTACAGGGGCAGGTCGCATGGATTACGGGCGCGGCGCAGGGGCTGGGCGAAGCGTTAGCGTACCGCCTCGCGCAGGAAGGTTGCACGGGGCTTGCGCTCAGCGATATTCAGGCAGAAAAACTCGCGGCGGTCGCGCACGCCCTCCAAGCCCAGCACCCTCACTGCCACGCGGTAGCCATCCCCTGCGACATCTGCCGTGAAGAGGCGGTCGTGCGCACCGCCAAGCAAATCGCCCAGCAGTTCGGCAGGCTGGACATCCTCATCGCCAACGCGGGGGTCATCCACTCCGCCGAGCTGACCGAGATGAGCCTCGAGCAGTGGCAGTGGCAGATTGATGTGAACCTCACGGGCTACTTTCTGTGCGCCCGCGAGGCGGCGAAACTGATGAAGCCGCAGGGCAAGGGCGTGATTATCCAGATTAACTCCAAGTCGGGCTTGAAGGGGAGCTACAAAAACTGCGCGTACGCCGCCAGCAAGTTCGGCGGGATCGGCTTGACACAGAGTATCGCGATGGATCTCGCGCCTTATGGCATCCGCGTGAACGCGGTGTGCCCTGGCAACCTGCTCGACTCGCCGATGTGGCAGGGCACGCTGTTCGAGCAGTACGCCCGCAAGTGGGGCTTGCCCGAAGACGCCATCCGCCGCTACTACGAGGCGCAGGTTCCGCTGGGACGCGGCTGCGCCTACGACGATGTGGCGAATCTGGTGGTGTTCCTCGCCTCCGACGAGGCGAGCTACATCACGGGCGAGGCGTACCGCGTCGCAGGGGGGCAGCTGTGAGAAAGGCGTTCTGAAAAAGAAGGGGACAGCCTACACGGCTGCCCCCACGAAGTCTCGATGGAAGGAGAGAGAGAATGCTACTTCCGTCGGCGGCGCAGCCCGATCAGACCCGCCAGCCCGACGCCTAACGCCAGCATCGACGCAGGCTCCGGCACATTCACCGCGACCGTGACCCAGCCGTTCGCACTCTCGCCTGGTCGCAGCGTGAAGCGCCACTGGTAAGCAGAGGTAACATCGATTGGTCCAATCTCTGTCCCCACTGCGGGGGCGTTTGTGAGATTCGTAATCACAGTATCAGTGAGTCCGAGGCGAGTGGATGTCCAAGCTGCTACTTGATATCCGACAAGATTTGCCCCAGAAGCGATGTAGTTGAAGCCATCGAAGTTGCCGGGCGCTACGCCAGGCGTCGTAAGGGGCGAGGTCGTATCCCACTGCTTAATCCAGCCTCCTATCGACCCACCAGGGTTCCAAATATCCACGCGAGCCCTGTCGTTGCTTCCCGCTGTACCCGAAGGACCGACTACATCCAAGTCTATGTAGTTAAAGAAGTTAACCTCGATGTCCCGATCTGAAGTGTTGGTGACTGTCCATCGGACGGACATAATCGCTACGCCAAGGTTCTGGAAGCCCACTGCACCGCTGTTGATGCCGTCGAAGGCGTAGCTCAGGCGGAAGCGCAGGGCGTTCGCCACGCCCGCGACAGGCTCGTCGTAAGTCAGCACACCAAAGGCGTATTGACCAGGCACCGCGCCAGCATAGCTGAGTGCTGGAACGAGGTTGGACAACGCAAACTCGCGCGTGTCTGCAGGTCCGCCAACGAAACTCCCCCTGTACCACCACCAGTGCTGGAACAGGTGGTCAGGAGCAGTGCCGCGCACATAGTTCGCCAGTCCGCCGCCTGTACCAGCCCGCGCGGCAGATGAGAAAGTGTTGTCCACCCGATAAGTCCACCCGCCGTCAACGAGTTGTAAGAAGCCTGGCGCGGTTGTGCCAATCGTGCCTACTTGCGGGAACGCGCTCCCTGCGGCGAGCAGGGCGCCGAAACATACTGTCAGTCGCGTCGATAATCTCATCGTTCTACCTCCTCGATGTGAGTTTGGGGAAGGGCGTCGGTTCTCGCCCTTTCCATGTAATTAAGACTCAAAAATCGCCCAAAAGCGGACAAATGCCCCTTGCATTTCCAATACACACTGGGGTATACTGAGTCTGCGATGCGACGCTGGGCGGTTTGCGTGGCGCAGCTGCTTAGCTTGCTGTGGGCGACGCTGTTCCTCACAGCGAGCTTACTACACCCGCTGACGCATAGCCCGCTGCAGCACGACGGGAGCGACTGTCTCGTGTGCGTGCTGCAAAAGACGCAGGTCGACGCGCCAGAGACGCCTCTCGCCAACTGGCGTCCCGCTCAAACGGTGGGCGAACCCGTCCTACTCCCCTCCGAATCGGTCGCCCTATCCCTCTCTATAACCTCTCTTCCTCTGGTTCCTCGTGCGCCTCCTGCCTAAATCCGCCTTCTGAAATTCCCTTAATCTAACAAAAATCTAACAAAACGCGCTACTGTGCGCGTGCCGTTTGGCTATCTTACGAACGCCTTTTCAGGCGTGTCAGGAGGTTCGAGCGATGAGGAACGCTATCGTCACACTATCGGTTTTAATGATTATCTCGCTGGGATGGGCGCAGCATGACGACGACCTGCTGTTTGGCAGGGACGGCAATCGGGTGGAGGTACTCCAGCCGCAGCCGCACCCGATTCGGCAGATGTCGAGCGTGCTGGGACGCTTCATCTTGGATGTCGGGCTGGACTTTTACTTCGATTACGATACGGGGCAACCGCACCTGCAGTTCTGCCGTGTGCAGCAGGTGTGGATTACCCCAGGACTGGTCGGCTCGAAGTCGGGCTTCGGCAACCGTTTCTGCGCGTCGGGTTGCGCGAACTTCTTCGACCTCCCGACAGGCGGCACGCCGCATCACCATTTTATCTTCGCGGCGAGCGCGCCGGGCGTCTATGTGTGGGATGTGCGGGGCATAAACGCCATCGCGTGGGACGGCACAGCCCTGCAGGATATGCCCTACGCCTACCGCGTCTACATGGTGGCGGGCAACCCGCTGCGCCTGTTTGGGAGCGTTGCGCCCGCGGCGGGCTATCAGGGCGACCTGTACGGGCTGATGTTGACCGTGCAACTGCGCCGTGGCGGGGCGACTGTCGCCGAAGCGAGCCTGCCCCCCAACCCAACGGCAATCCACCCCTACATGGTGGGCTTCAACCAGCCCGCGGGAAGCTACACGGTCGTCGCCAAGCTGAGCAAGCACCTCTCGCGGCGCATCGATAACCTGTCGCTGAGCGGCAACCACACCCACAACTGGAGCTTCACGACGCTGGGCGACCTGAACAACGACGACCGCATCGACGACGCCGACTTGCTCATCGTGCTGTTCGCGTTCGGTTCGAGCAGTTCTGAATCGGATGTGAACGGCGACGGTATCGTCGATGACGCGGACCTACTCATCATCCTGTTCAACTTCGGCGCTGTCGGGGAGGGCGCCCAATAAATGTCCCCGAAAGGAGGACACACCATGAAACGCTGGATGACATTCGGACTGACAATCGCGCTAAGCGCGCTGTTGAGCGTATCGTTTGCACAGCATGACCACGACCACGAAGGCGACATCCATCTGGGCTTGATGGATGGCGCCGCCGCCGTGATTGAACCTGAAGAGCTGGCGATGCCGCCCTACCGCATCCGCTACACGCTGGAAGAGCTGCTGCCAGGGCTGTTCGGCGTCGATGTCGGCTGGGATTTCCACACCGAAGAGGGCGACGACCACCCGCAACTACGGCGCGTGACGATTCAACAGGTGTTTATCTCGCCGCGCTTGGTAGGCGTCATCGAGGGTCAGGAGGACCCCATCTTCGGCGCGGGCTTGCCGGGCACTTGGACGCTGATCTACGACCCGAACGACCCCGACGCGGTACACCAGCACATCATCTTCGCGACCGACTTCCTGCCCAGCGAGGACAACCCGCTGATTTTCCAGTTCCGCTTGGTGGAGGCGGTCGCGTGGGATGGCACGGCGCTGAATGACTCGGTGGTCTACACGCTGGAGTTCGTGCCAGAGCCTGCGAGCCTGCTGGCGCTGGGCGCGGGTCTGGCGGGGCTGGTCGCGCTGCGCCGCCGAGGAGGCAAGCGATGAAGGTCGCCTATGTGTTTATCACGCCGCGCGCCGCGACCTACAAGCTGGGGCAGATGATACTGCCCCAGCTGGAAGTGGGTGTGCACGGCGTGGAGGTCGTCGGGATGTTCTTCTTCGACGATAACGCCTTCGTACTGCGCAAAGGCGACCCGATTGGCGAGCGCGTGGCGAAGATTGCGAAGGAGAAGGGCATCCTGCTGATGATTTGCGACGCCTGCGCGCTGGAGCGCAACTTAGCCAAGGGCGAGCTGCGCTGGTGCAACCCCGACGGCACAGGGCGCACCACTCCAGGCGACTGCGTGCCCTACAATACCGTCGAGGGCGTGCAGGTGGGCTGCTTCCCCGACCTCTACGCCGCGCTGGCGGGCAACCCACCCGACCAAGTCATCTCGCTATAGCACGAGGGTAAGGATGGAGCAACTTGTGCGTGTTGTGCCATCAACCTCAGAGCGGGAGAGGGGAAGGGCGAACAGCCGTTCGCCCCTACACCCCTCTCCCACCTTGTGGGAGAGGGGCTGGGGGTGAGGGCAAAAATATCTCAGAGGTGACCCTATGCAACGCAACGGCTTCACACTGATTGAACTGCTGGTCGTAATCGCGATTATCGCGATCTTAGCGGCGATTCTGTTTCCTGTGTTTGTGCAGGCGCGGGAGAAGGCGCGGCAGACGCAGTGTCTCAGCAACATGCGTCAGATGGGGCTTGCCGTGCAGATGTACCTGCAGGACTTCGACGAGCGGTTCCCGCTCGACAGCCACACAGGGTCAGGCGCGTACTGGACTTGGCTGTTCACGCTGGAGCCGTACACCAAGACGCGCCTGCTGTACCGCTGCCCCAGCGACCCCAGCACGAACTGGGAGCGACCGCGCCCAGGACAGCGCACGCCGCGCCGCGTCTCGTATGGCACGAACTTCTGGATGCTGCCCCCGCTGTGGGGCGAGCAGGACTGCCTGGGCTACAACAGCCTCGCCTCCATCGTCTCGCCTGCCAGCACTATCTACATCGCCGAGGTCAAAGAGAACACGACCATTGACCACTACCACCCAGGCGCGTGGCGGTTCCCGAACGAGTGCAGCAGTGTCTACTATGTGGAGCCGCACCGCGAGTTAGCGATGACCTGGCACAGCGGCGGGGCGAACTACACCTATGTGGACGGGCACGCGCGATGGCATCGCTTCGAGCAGACTTGGACACCCGACGGCGCGATAGACCGCTACGACCCACGCCGTTAACTTGTAGGGGCAGCTCTGCGTGGCTGCCCGTTGACGGAACAGCCCTGTGTGGCTGCCCGTCGTCGGAACAGCCCAATCATTAGGCGAACGGTGCGCACAGCGGGTCGCCGACCACGAGGTCTTTCCACAGAATGAACGGGCTGGCAGCCCACAGGCTCTCGGCAATCGTGCGCCCGCGCGTGTAAAGGTCGAACATTACCTCCGCGCGACACAGCGCCGCTGTGTACGGCTCCGACACATAGCCCTTCACGCCCGTCGCCCCCTGCGCAATCAGGTCAGCAATCAGCGACTGCCCCTTGTCCGTGAAACGAAAAGTGCGCGCGCTGGTGGAGACGGCGGTCTCGGCAATTGAACCCGGACGGAAGCGCAGACTGCGATAACTCAGCACATTGAACTTATGGTCGTTGCTGCCCCACGAGTAGTAGCCTATGATGTCGCGCACGGCGCCCACGAACGCCTCGTCCTCGTCCAAAATCACCTCGAAGCCGCGCGACTTGAGGAGTTTGGCGGCGGCACGCATGCTCTCGTTGATGGTGCGGTAGCCGCCGCTGTTGCGCTTGGGGTCTAAGTCCAGCACAAACACGCCGTTCGCACGCTTGGCTTTCAGCGCGTTGTCGATAAGGTCGCGAATGTGCTGCATCGTGTAGCCGTCCAAGCGTGTCGCCAAGTAGAAGCCATATTTGCGTCGGCTGAACCGCTCGTTTTTGCCGAAGTAGGGGTTCAGGTTCGCCTCCGTCGGCTGTGTGTTGAACGGTCGCTTGAGCGGGGCGCACATCAGCGCACCGTCCACCGAGAAGCCGCCCTCGCGAATGCGCAACGGCACTCCGCGCGTCAGCACCAAGTAGTCGACGCTCAACTCTAACCCGCGCTGACGCAGCAACTCCATCACGGGCTTCTCAATCGTGTCCCGATACTCCACCAACGGCACTTCCTCTTGGGGCACGCAGTTAATCGTGAAGAGATGCGTGCTGGGCAACTTGCGCTTCTCGGCGTAATACTGCGCAATAGAGACCGAGTCGGGACTGCGCCGTGTGGCAATCACCACCACATTGCTTGCCCGCTGCATACCCACAGTATACCCCCATCGGGTATACTCTTAGCCATGCTAAATATCGGCGCAGGAGACCAACCATGCCAACCGTGACGCGCGAGCAGATTTTGGACGCCTTGAGGAACATCGTCGACCCCGATTTGCACCGCGATATTGTCTCGCTGGGGTTTGTGAAGGAGGTCGCGGTCTGCGACGGCGCGGTCAAGACGGTGATTGAACTCACCACGCCCGCCTGCCCTGTGAAAGACCAGATGAAGGCGGAGGCGGAGCGGCTAATTGCGCAACTGCCAGGCGTGTCGGCGGTGCATGTCGAGATGACGGCGCAGGTGCGCGGGCGCAGCCTTGACCCCGAAGACATTTTGCCCGAAGTCAAGCATGTGATTGCGATTGCCAGCGGTAAGGGTGGGGTCGGCAAGTCCACCGTGTCGGTCAACTTAGCGGTTGCGTTGGCGCAGTCGGGCGCGCGCGTGGGGCTGCTCGACGCCGACATCTACGGTCCCAGCCTCCCCAAAATGATGGGCTGTCAGGGCGAGCATCCGCTGGTGGAGTCAGGGCAGATTATCCCGATACGCCGCTATGGGGTGTCGGTGATGTCCATCGGCTTCCTGCTGGAAGAGGAGCAGGCGGCGATGTGGCGCGGTCCGATTGTGGCGGGCACGGTGCGCCAGTTGTTTGTGGATGTGCGCTGGGGCGCGCTCGACTACTTGCTGGTAGACCTGCCGCCGGGCACAGGCGACGCGCCGATGACCACCGCGCAGCTCGTGCCGCTAACAGGTGTCGTGATTGTGATGACGCCGCAAGCGGTCGCCGCGTCGATTGCGGGCAAGTCGGTCGCGCTGTTTCGGCGGCTCAACGCGCCGATTTTAGGCGTGGTGGAGAACATGGCGGAGTTTGTGTGCCCCTGTTGCGGCACGCGCACGGCGATTTTCCCTGGTCCGGGCGCGCGCGCCTTCGCCGAGAGGTTGCATGTGCCGTTTCTGGGGTCGGTGCCGTTAGACCCTGCGGTTAGCGTCGCCAGCGACGCAGGTCAGCCAGCCGTGATTGCCGCGCCCGACTCGGCGCAGGCGCAGGCGTTCCGCGAGATCGCGGGCAAACTCGCCGCGCAGGTCAGCGTCGCGAGCATGGCAGGCTAAAGCCTATCGTCGTGTTGATGTGTATACACCCCCACAGGATGCCCGTACAGTTCCTCCAGCAGGGGCATCTGCAGCACCTCGTCGGGCGCGCCCGTGCAAATCAGGCGGTGGTGGATGCAGACCACGCGCATGGCGTAGCGGCTGACCACGCTTAGGTCGTGCGAGACAATGAGAATCCCCATCCCCTGCTCGGCGCGCAGCCGCTCGATGAGTTCGTAGAACTGCACGCGCACGCCGACATCGATGCCTGTGGCGGGTTCGTCGAGCAGGAGCAGTTTCGGTTGCTGCGCGAGCGCGGCGGCGATGATGACGCGCTGCAGTTCGCCACCCGAGAGCGTGCGGATGGGCTTGTCCAGCAGGTGGGCGGCGTCCACCGCCGCCAGCACGCCTTGCATCGCCGCGCGGTTGTGGAACTGCTCGCCCAGCATCGCCCACAGCAACTCGCGCGTGAGCAGCGGTAAGGTGTGGTCGAACTGCAACGCTTGGGGCACATAGCCAATCTGCTGGCGGTCGGCGCGGGTGAGCCGCTCAGGCGGTTTGCCCAGCACATACACGCGCCCCTGGTAGGGTAGTAGCCCCAGAAACACGCGCAGCAGCGTCGTCTTGCCCGCGCCGTTGGGACCAATCAGTGCGACCGTCTCGCCCGCATCTACTTGGAGCGAGACGCGCTCCAGCACCGCCCGCCCACCCAGCACAACCGACACATCGGCGGCGTCGATGAGCGCCATACGCCCTCACTTGCGCTTCGGCGACTCGTACATCGCGAAGGCGTTATGGTTATGAATCGACTCGATCGATTCGCACTCTACGCGGAACCAGCTTAGCTCCTCGCGTTCGGTCAGCCGCAGGGCTAACTCCCGCGCGACATCTTCCACAAAGCGCGGGTTCTCGTAGCTTGATTCCGTCACGAACTTTTCGTCGGGGCGTTTCAGCACGGGGTAGACGAGCGAGCTGGCGGATTCTTGAACCAGTGGCAGGTACTCATCGGGCAGGCGTGAGAGGTTGTCCTTCGTCTGCAGCCAAATGCGCACCAACGCGCGCTGATTGTGCGCCCCGTACTCCGAAATCGCCTTACTGCACGGGCAGAGCGTCATCGTAGGGAACTCGAACACGCTGATGGCATACGACGCGCCGTTGCTCAGCCAGCAGTTCCACTCCACTTCCACATCGAGCCAGCCGGGCGTCCTTGTGATGGGCGCTGCCAGTTGCAGGAAGTAGGGGAACTGCATCTTCAGTTGCGCCGAGCGGCTACTCATGCGGTCGCGCGCGCGCCTCAGCAAGGTTTTCACATCTTCGGGCGTGCGCGGCTTGGACGCCCATTCATACAGAGCTTCCACCAGTCGGCTCATGTGCGCGCCGCGCTGCTCAGCGTCTATGTCCACACTTAAATCGGTGACGGCGATTACTTGCTGCACAGTCTTGAGTGGAGTGTGCAGTAGGACGGGCAGCCGCAGCCCGCGAATGCCCACCGCATGCAGCTCGACTCCGCGCGAGTCGGGCTCTGCAGCAACATCGGGAAGCAATACATTCATTTTCATACCTGCAGAATCATACCCTATCGGCGCGGCTGTTTCAAAAACGGTCTTGGCAGGAGCGGCGCGACCCGCGTCGAATCGCGACGCTATGTTCGGACAGCGGAGGCAACGGAACCCCTACGCGCCGTTTCGGATGGGCGTGCAGAGCTACTCGATGCGCAAGATGGGGCTGGAGGCGATGCTTCAGGCGACTCGCGCGCTGGGGCTGGACGCTATCGAGGCGTTCATGGCGCACCTGCCGTACTTTGGCTCGCGCGAGCAGTGGGACGCTCTCAAGCGTACGGTCGCCCAGTCGGGCGTAGAGGTGCTGGCGTATGGCGTGGTGAGCTTCGGCGCGGATGAGAAAGCTGCCCGCACAATCTTCGAGTTCGCGAAGGCGATGGGCATCCCCGTAATCACCGCCGACCCCGCACCCGAAAGCTTCGCCTACTTAGCGCGCCTGTGCCAAGAGTACCGCATCCGCGTCGCGATTCACAATCACGGACCCAACACGCGCTACGATACCATTCGCACGGTGGAGGACGCCATGCGGGGGCAGCCCGACTGGATTGGCGCGTGCATCGACACAGCGCACTTCCTACGGTCGGGTGAAGACCCTGTCGAGGCGGCGCGGCGGCTCGGCAAGCGCGTGCATGCCGTTCACCTCAAGGATGTGAAAGACCGCACACGCTACACGCTGCTGGGCGAGGGCGACTTGGACCTGGTGGGCTTTTTGCGTGCGCTACGGCGGACGGACTTCAAGGGCTGCCTCGCGCTGGAATATGAGGAGAAGCCCGACGACCCGCTGCCCGACCTGCGCGCGTGCCTGCAGGCGATCCAGAGCGCGCTGCGGAAGGTATAGGTCGCCTCACTCCTCAAACTCGGCGACTCGTTGGCGGATACGCGCCTCTACCTGCTTGCGCCATGCGGCGACCAGCCGATCGTTGGGATACTCGCGGCTGGCGCGTTCCAAGCAGCGCAGGGCGTCCGTGTAGCGGTCATTTTCGTAAAAGACCGCCGCGCTTAGCAGGGGGTATCGCTCAGCGTTCTCGCGCGCCCAGCGCAACGCCCGCTGCTGCTCCGTGCTTAGCACATAAAAGTTGCGTTGGAACACGCGAGACCGCCCTTCTTGTTCCACGACAATTGTCAGCGTGTATTCGCCAGGGCGGAGTGGCTGCTCGAAGGCAAGCCGCGTCTGCCCGACCTCCAGAGCGACATCCACAACAGGCTCGGCGCGATTGGCTTGGATCAAGCGCACGCGATAGCCCTTGGCATTGTCTACGGGCGTCCATTCGAAGACAACAACGCCTGGTTCAATCGCGCTGTTGGACTCTATATCGGGTGTGCGTAGGCGCAGCCATGGCGTCTGGGATTGCTCGTCTGAGCGCAGCGTGAGTTGTGCGACGGACTGCTGGAGCCACTCCACCGCGCTTGCGACAAACGGCGGCGACTGGCGTGCGCGGCGGAGCTCCTCTTGTGCGCTGGGCGGCAGCGCGGCGGGCGCTGACAGGCGCGGGTCGGCAATTCGCGGCTGGGCGTCGCTCGTTGGAGCCTCTCCAGCAGGCGGCACTGCGTCGAGCGTGGCGGCGATAACGGATGGCTCGCCGACATTCTGAGGCACGCGGGTTTGCCACAGCACGAAGGCAAGCATGATAGCTACTGCGCTCACTACTGGGGCAAGCGTCAGTGCCATGGGAAAGCGTAGTCGCCTAAGCCAACGCACGAGGCTAGGACGCTGCGCCTCGATAATCCGGCGCGCCTGCAGATAGCTGCGTCGACACGCTGGGCACGAAATGATGTGCGCCATGTGCGCATAGTAGCCTTGCGCACGCCGTCCCCGACGCGCTAACTCCACGACCTGTTCGAAATCTAAGCATACCCCTGATGGAGCATGTCGCAGCCGTCGCGACAGCTTCCGCTCCAGCGGCGTATGCGCCTGCCTGCCCTCATGCATCTTGTTCCTCATAACTCGTATCCTCTTGCGGGATTTCGGTAGGTTCCCGCACTCGACCGCTCTGCTGTCTATTATACAGTCTGCGACTGCCCGTTCGTGACGGGGTTCCAGACTTCTATGCGGGCGATTCAGCGGCAATCGCCGACGATAATGAACCCTGCCCAATAGTAGGGCGGCTCATTGTTGCGCGCCATCGCTTGCTGCGCCTTTTGCAGGGCGCGGTCTTTGGGGAGCCTGTCTTTGACATAGGCGGCGTAGAATGCACTGACCAGCTCGGCGGTCTTTTCGTCGTCCACTTGCCAGAGCGTTGCGCCGACCGTCTTCGCGCCTACCGATAGGAAGGCGCGCGCCAAGCCAAGCACGCCCTCATAGCGATACGCTTTACCAGTACCTGTCTCACACGCACTGAGCATGACCAAGTCGGCGCGCAGCCGCCAGTGGGCAAGAATCTGCGCGGCGGTTACTTGACGGTCATCGTCCGTGCCGAACAGCAGCCGCGAATTGAGGGGCGCATCGCTATCGGCATCCGCGTGGCAGGCGAAGTGGAGGATACGCGCCATGCGCGCCTGTTCCCGCACCACTTCGGGCTGAACCGCCTCTTCGCGCAGCACGATGGCCCCCAAGAACAGGCGTTCGAGGTTGGCGACCTCTTGCGAGACATAGGCTAAGTTACCGAATGCGCGTCTTTGCGTAGCAGTCCGTTCATGGTCTAACGAATCGGCCTCGTACTGGGACACAGCGGCGATTAGCACTCCTTGGGACAAGGGTTCCATAAGCCGCGCGTAGCGATAGACCCCCACGGAAGGCGTTGTGTGGAGGGCGACGCGCTCGATCCAGTAGATAGGCTGGTCGTTGCGCACTTCGGCGACCAGCGCCGCCCACGGCAGCAGATTCAGCACGCCCTCCGAGCAGAGCAGCACGCGCTCATAGCCCTTCAACGCCGCTGCGACGGGCGCAATCAGCGTCTCGTAGAGCCACGCGCCCAACTCAACGACGCGCGAGTCGTTCCTTTCCTGGATTGCTTCGCGGAACTGCTCCACCGCACGGGTCAGCCGTTGGGCGTTAACCGCGCCGTAGTGCGCCTGCACGCCCTCGCGCGTGACCACGAGGATAAGCAGGTTGTTCTCTACCAGCGCGTGGTAGATGAGGGCGACATCAGGCTCTAACTGCTGCTGGATGAGCGCGAGTGTCAGTTGGGGCGGCGCGAGGACGCGCGCCGCTTCGGGAAAGCGTGCGCGCAGTTCCGCCTCCAGTTGCTGCTGCTCGCGCTCGATGGTTGCCAGCGCGTCGTAGAGCGGGCGCGCCTCGCGCTCGGCGTCTTCAGGCGATTTCCGCAGCGACTCGTCAGGAGGCGATTCCACCAGCGCGTAGAGCTGGCTAATCTGGCGGCGCAGTTCCAGCCGCTGGGCTTCCAGTCGTTGCTGTTGCGCAAGGAGAGTCATCAGTGCGGGAGGGGCGTCCACAAATTCCAGCCGATTGCGTTGAATCTGCTCGACGAGCGTGCGTGCGCGGCTCTGCTCCAGCAGCTCGACCGCGCGTGCGTACTGACCGCGCTCCGCCTCCAGCAGCGCGAGCAAGCTGTACGCCGCGTAGTAGTCCTCGCTGAAGGCGACTTGGCTCTCAGGGTCGGGGATGAAACTGCGTTGCTGCTCGATGATTTGGATCGCGCGCTGGAGCCGCTCCCGCGCTTGGGGGGCATCCCCACCACGATAATCGAGCTTGGCGAGGCTTAGCTCCGTCAACGCCACGAACAACGAGTTAGGCGCGAGTTGTTGATAGCGTTGCAGGGCGGCTTCAAAGTCGCTGCGCGCGGAGTCGCCCTCTCCCATACGCATGGACGCAACGCCACGATAGTAGAGCGCGTGCGCCAGCAGCAGCGGGTTGCCGCCTGATCGCTGGAGGGCGGCGACGGCTTGCTGGAGTGGTTCTCGTGCTGCCTCTATACGCTTGGCGCGAATGGCAGCGATGGCTATGCTTAGGTTCACGCGCGCGAGCAGTTCCGCTTGTGAGAAGCGCTCGGCGGCAGCGCGGGCGTTCTTAAAGAGCGTCTCGGCGCGTTCCACATCGCCAAGCTCCAGCGCAAGCGCGCCACGATTGAGTCGGATTTGTACCGCAAGGGGCGACTCGGGCGCGAATTGGTCTAATATCTGGTGGGCTTGCGTGTAGTAGCTCTCGGCGCGTGGGAGGTCGCGCTGGCGTAGGGCGAGATTGCCCAGCCCGCTTAGGGACTGGGCTTTTAGCAGCGGCATGCTCGGCAGTTCTGAGGCGATGGTGTGTGCAAGGGTATAGTGGCGGGAGGCAGCATCGAGTTCGCCGCGGCGCAGGGCGAGGTTGGCTAATCCGATGAGCGTTTGCGCATGGAGCGCGGTTTTGCCTGCGTTGTGTTTCAGCTGCGCCTGGAGCGCGTCTCGCAGGCGGGTCTCAGCTTCCTCGAACGCGCCTAACTCGGTCGCCACAAAGCCCAGCCCCATCAGGGCGCGACTGCGTTCCAACGGCTCCGCGTTCGCTGCGTCATAGGTTGCCAGCGCCTGTTCGAAATAGCGACGCGCCTGCACGAAGTCGCGACTGTAGAATTCCGTCAACCCCAGCGCGACCAGCGTATGGGCAACAGCGACAGATTGAGGCGCTTCTCGCTGGCGGATTTCCAGCGATTGGCGACAGAATTCACGCGCTTGCGCTATCTCGCCCCTCTCCAGCGCGGAAACTCCCAAATTGTAGAGCGTGCGCGCGATGTTCAACGGCGTATCAGGGAGGGCGCGCTGGCGCTCCAAGGCGCGCGTGAGCCGCTCGTGCGCGCCCGCAAAGTCGCCGTGGCGGAGCGCAAGGCGTCCCAGCTCGTGGTCTGCCTGAATCTGCTCGCTCGGCTCCAAGTTCGGGTTCTGAGCGGCTTTCAGGAGCCACTGTTCGGCTTCTTGCAATTGATTGGTTTCGAAGGCGACCGTGCCCAATCCAAGGTATGCCTGTCCCGCTTCGCGCGATTCAGGCGCAACCGATTCGGCGATTTGCCGCGCACGCTCGTAAAGGCTCTTCGCGTCGTCCCAGCGCTGCTGGCGGAGCGCAATCATGCCCAGCCCAATCAGCGTTTGTGCATGTTCGAGGGTGTCTGCGCCACTCTGCGCGTAGATTTGCAACGCGCGTTGATAGAAGCGCTCCGATTCTTCGGGGTTGTTCCGTCGGTACATCAGTTCGCCGAGCGCCTTGAGCGTCGCCGCAAGGGTGGGCGTGTCGGGGAGCAGTTGCTCCTGACTGTTGAGCGCGGCGCGTAGGTAGATTTGAGCCGTATCTAATTGGTTTTGGCGCAGGGCAACCACGCCGAGGTTGTAGCGCGTGCGCGCCAGAAGCGTCTCGTCCGCTTCCAACGCTTGCCGCATTGTGAGCGCGCGCTCCCACAGACGCTGGCAGATTGACCACTCCTTCGCTTCGAACCAATCTTCGGCGCAGAAACTGAGCACCTGTGCGAGTTCAAGGGAAATATCCTGCTCCGTGCGCAGCCGTTGCCAAACCTCTTCGAGCAGTTGTTCTGCGCGGGGGCGGTCGCTTTGCCAGTAGCAGAACGCCAACGAGAGGGTTGCCTCCACCTCGAGAGGGGTATTCCCGTATCGCTTGTAGGTTTGGCGGGTCTGCTCCCAGAGGGCAATGCATTCCTGACGGAGATCTTCGCGGCGCAGGCGGTGTAGCGTGCGCGCGCGTAGGTGCGTGAGAAACGCTTGCTCTAAGGCAGTTGCGCGCCCTTGCGGTTGCTGGCGCAACGCCTCAATCTGTTGTAGGGCGTCGTTATACTCCCGCTGTTCGATTACTTGCTCTATCGCGCGCAGGCGTTCCTGCAGGGTCTGCTGCGTCGTTGCCTCTTTCTGCGACCAGCCGACCAGCATACTTGCAAGGAGTCCCGCAACGACAAACCCGACTTTGGCTCGCATCGCTTCCCTCGTTCCCTTCAGGCTAGTATGAGAACTCGCCCAAGTCGAGGACGAACGCTTCGCGTCTGTCGGTTTCTGGGCAGTAGCCTTCGCCGACGATGTAGCGTCCGTTGGGCGAGATGGCGTAGGCGCGCTCCAACACTTCGCCCGTCGCGCGGAGGTGCGCGAAGAGCACATTGAGATCCTGCATCCCATCTTCTGGTGTCCAGAGAAAGGCGCAGAGACCGCTCTGTTCGTCCAATGCTTCGCCGACGATGCGCGTGCCATCGTAGGAGACGCTATGGGCTTGGCTGATGTCTTCGTCTGCTTGGCGGAGGGCGCACATCCCTTCGTTGGGCGTCCATCGGAAGGCGCGTCCGTCGCTTTTGCCCACGACCACAGTCCCGTCGTGCGAAACGGCGCGCGCCTCGCTTTGTCCACCTTCCAGTGTGCCTAATCGCTGAATCGCGCCCGAAACATCCCAGCGTACCGCCTGATGACGGATATGCCCCACGATATACTTGCCGTCGGCGGAGACGCCATAGGCGGCGCTGGGGTTATCCTGCGCGAGAACTTCAACGGCGTCGTGGTTCCACTGTACGGCGCGACCGTCCTGTTCGCCTACCAACACCTTGCCATCGGCGTTCACTGCGTGGATGTATCCGTTCTTGAGGTCGCGCTGTACCCCGTGCTCCAGTGTCCAACGGAGCGAGCATGCAGTGCTTGAGACGAACACGGCGCTGCCGTCTCCATTCGTGAGGCAGCGCGGCTGGCAGTTCTCGCCTAACTCGCCCAAGGTTTCAAACTGATAGGGTTGCCATCGGAACGCGCACGCAATGTAGACGGGGTAGTTGCCGCGGGTGTCGCTATAGCGGTACTCTTCGCTAAAAGCGACGCCTACGACGGTTCCATCGTCGGCGACGCTATGGGCAACGCTACTGTGCGGATACGCTCTCGGCGTGCCCAGCCAAGTCAATCGCTGTCCAAGCACATCCACGCGCGTCCGAAGCGTCGCGTCGACAGTGGTTGCCTCCCACAGTTTACGCCGTGCGCGTTGAAGAGTCTCCTCTACGGTCGACACAGGCTCTCGATGGAGCGCGGCGATCTCGGTGGGTGCGTAGCCGTTAACCACATAATCGTACCATGCAAGGAACTCGTCTGGGGACAGCGCTTGACGCACGCGGTCAATCAGTTCGCGCTCTTCTGCGCTGAGCGGTTGACGCGGCTGCATCGCTGCAAGTTCTTGCAGCAGGCGCGCTTCGTGTTCATGCAGCGACTCGCGCGGCAGGGAGGCAGCATGGTAAACGAATTCGATAAGCACAGCCCCCATCCAATGCTCGCACGCGAACTCGGTGTCTGCGTGAATCGGTAGAATCAGTGGGAGCCGCTCGAGGAAGGCGTTGGTGAGCCGCTCCGCTTCATGCCCGTCTTGAATCAACATGCGCACCATCTCTAACACGACGGGACGCAGTGCCGTGTTGAGCCGCTCGTAGGCGGCAGGCAGCGACGCCTCCATGGCGCCAATGCCTTCGCGAGCCGCGCGTTCTAATGCAAAGATTTCCAAGCATTGTCGGTTAATTTCGCTCCACTCACGCGATTTCATCGTGTTCACCTCCTGGGGTCGTTGCGGAGATTACTGTCGTGTGCGGGCGCGCAGGTTTTGCAAAGCGCGCGAGATTGCCTCGTCGTCAGGATAGAGTTGCTGGGCGCGTTGCAGCGCATCAATGGCTTCGCGGTAGCGTTCCAGCTGGTGGAGGAGTAGACCTGCCACTAAAGGCGCTTTGGAGGCGTTTTGGCGTGCCCAGCGCAATTCCTCGCGCTGTTTCTCGGACATTATGCGGAATCGAATCTCGGTTTTGAGTGTAGCGCGTTCGCCGCGCGGCGCGCTAAGTATCAGTTCGTACTCGCCCCCAGACGCAAGAGAACGGAGTTGGAACAGGGTCTGCGTTTCGGGCAACTCTTCTTCCAGAAGCGTCTCGCCCGTGTCGCGTCGGTGCAGGACAACCATGTATCTGGTTGCGCCCTCCACAGACTCCCACTGGAGGGTCACGGTCGTCTCCTCCAACAGGGCGGTCTCGCTCAGGTCAGGTCGAAGAACAGGGATTTGCTGGACGCCTCGCGCGCTGCGCCCGCCGCGCACCGCTCTGCCCTGCGCCAGCGAGGCGAGGGTACGGCTCAATGACTCCGCCCCCTGTGAAAGGAGTCGCCCGACGGATGCCAGCTCCTGCTCGAGGGGCGAGCCTCGCACCTTCGCTATCCCCGAAGAAGGCTGTGTCGAGGGTGTCCCTGGTTCTTTCTGCGCAATCTGGGTTCTGTCGGAACGCCCCTGCTTCGTCTGGGGAACCTGCGATTGAGAACCGTTTCCGCCGTTTTGAGAGGGCTGCTTCTTAGCGATTACGACTCTTCCGCCATTCCCCGCTCTTTTGGGGGTAGAAGTTCCGATCCCTGACTTAGGCTTTTGTTCGGAGTCAACGCGCTGATTTTTCTCCTGTTTAGGGACCGTTGGATTCTGTGGTAATTGGGCAATTTGGGAGTTTGGGGGCGTAGTAGGAGCGTTGCTCTGCGCGCCTGAATGCACCTTCGGCGCGGGCGGGTTCGAAGCGAGAAGCGTATTGCTCTCGGGCTTTGGGTACAGCGCCCACACCGCGAACGCGAAGACCACTCCCGCAAACCCCGTTGCCAGCGTCCACTGGGGCAGGCGTGGGGTTGTGAGGCGGCTGAGCCAGCGGACGAGGCTGGGACGCTGCGCTTGGAGAATCACGCGCAGTTCCAAGTAGGCGCGTCGACACGCAGGACACGAAATGATGTGGGTCATCAGCTCGTAATAGCCTGCGGCGCGTCGCCCCCGCTTCGCCACCTCCAGAAACTGTTCGAAGGTGAGGCACTTGCCGATAGGCGCGTGGCGCAGGCGCTGCTTCAGTTGACGCTCCACGGGCGTCCTGTCTATTGTAATCCGTCTCATCTGCGTCGGGCTTTTCATGGTTATCACCTCTTTGCTGCCTACAGACTGCTAAGAATTAGGAGAAGGCATCCTAACAAGTGTGCAAGGATTTTAACGCATGCTTGGCGGAACAGGTTCAGTTGTCGCCAGCCTGGAGGTTTTCGACTGCCGTCGTGCTGTAAAGTTTCCTGCAGCAGCGCAAGCTCGGCTTGGGTGAGCGGCTCTTCGGACTGCATGCATCGCGCGATGGCGGCGCGGATTTCTTCTTCGCCCACGATGTTGGGGTGCAAGATAATCGCGGCGGCGACTTTTTGCCGCGCGCGGAGCATGGTCTGACGCGCCCAATTTTCGCTGCGATCCAGCAGCGCGGCAATCTGACGATACGAAGAATTGTTCACCACCTGCTCGAGCCAGACGAGGTACTCTTCGTTGCTTAGCGCGTCGCGGGCGCAGGCAAGAATCATCTCCAGTCGTTCGCGCTCGCTGATTTGGTCGGTAGGGTCGGCGTCGGGGGACGCTGTCCACTCAAAGAGCGTTGTCGCCTCTCCGTCGGCGTCAGGTTCCAACCATTCCGATTCGCGTACCTCGTGGCGTGTAATGCGCGTGTGGCGTTCCAGCATGTTGTACGCATAGTTGATGACCACACGCCCTGCCCAGTGCTTGAAAGGCGCAATCTTCGGGTTGTATTGAGGCAGTCGACCCCAAAGATGGAGGAGCGTCTCTTGAACCAGATCGTCGACCAAACTCTGGTCGCGCGTGAGTGTAGACATCATGTATCTGACCTGCGGGCGCAACAGATCGATGAGGCGGTCGCGCTCCGCTTCCGATTCGCCTCCCGTTTCGCCTGCGCATTCCGCTTCCAGCACCCTTTCCACGAGCCGCTGGATCTCATCCCACGCACTAACGCTCACAGTTTTCTCCGCGCTCCGCTTTGCTGGTAGCCTATTATACCTCGAAATGATGTGGTAACCGCCCAGTCCACCGAATTGGTTGGCGCATAACTGTCCACCGAATACACTGGGTACCGCTTGCGTAGGCGGCGTTGCGCTTGTCCGGTTCGGGGGGTGAAACCCACCTGCGTGCCACAAAATTCCCTGCATGTATCTGCGGTTGCACCCTGCCATGCGAGTTCCTCCGCCTTAATCTACAACTTTTGCTTGCGGTTTGTGACGGGTTTAGGGGCGGGCGCTTGGGTAGCAGGAAACGCGCCCAGCCCACAGAAATCGTATGCCGTATGTCCATCAAGCCTGTGGTGCAGGAGCCTGCGCAAGCGCAGCCCGACGGGCTACTCAGTACGCCGACGATTGAGCGGGCGCGCGGTCTGCGCCTGCGCGGGCTAATCGTTGGGTTTGCCCTGCTGCCATTCACCACCTACTGGGCGGTGGAGATTGTGCTGAGCGTGATTTTCTCGCTCATGATTCCGCCTGTGGCGACGCTGATGGTCGTCGCGTTGCTGAATGCCATCGGGCGGCTGATTTTCCGTCGCTGGCTGCTGGAGACGCCCGACCTGGTCGTGATTTTCACGATTCTGTTCGTGGGCACGGCGATGGCAGCGGAGTGGATGAATGTGTGCGTCCCGCTGTGGCACTCGTTCGGGCTGTACGCCGAGAACAGCGAGACCTACCGCAACCGCGTACTTCCCCACCTGGTTCCGTGGCTGTTCCACACGGAAGCGGAGCCGATTCGCGAGTACGGTATCGGCGGCTACAAATTCCCGTACGCGCTGACCAAACTAAGGGTGTGGCTGCCGATTTTTCTGGGCTGGATGGGGCTGTTTGGTTTCGCAGCGCTGGCGATGCTCTGTATCAACACGCTGATGCGCCGTCTGTGGACGCAGCAGGAGCGACTGGCGTTCCCAATTATTCAGGTACCGATGCTGCTGTGCCAGCCGCAGTCCCCGCTGTGGCGCAGTCGCTACCTGTGGGGCGCGTTCCTCGTGACCTTCAGCATTGGCGTTATCAACGGGTTGCATGTGTTTTTTCCGTGGATTCCGCGCATCAATGTGCGCTTCCTCGCTGCGCTGAACGATTATTTCACTTCGCCGCCGTGGAATCAGGTGGGGTGGATTCCGGTGGGGCTATTTCCTTACATGGCGGCGATTGGGGTGTTTGTGCCGAACGATTTGCTGTTTTCCAGCGTGCTGTTTTACTTTGTGCGCAAGGGGATGCAGGTGATTACAGCAGCGATGGGCTATGAGCAGGGCGTGTTCGGCGGGGGCTACTTGGTGCCGCAGCCGCCGTACTTCAGCGAGCAGTCGTGGGGCGCGTTTCTGGGGTTGTTTGTGAGCGTGATTTACGCTTCGCGGGGCTACCTGAAGGAGGTCTGGCGCGAGATTAAGACGGGCGAGAACCCCGAAGCGGGCTACGCGCTCTCGGCGCGCGCGGCGTTCATTGGGCTGATACTCAGTTTGGCGGGGCTGATCGGGCTGGGCGTTGCCGTCGGGCTGCCGTGGTGGCTGGTGACGATTTATGTCGCGCTGTTTATGGCGTTCAGCGTGGTGGTGACGCGCCTGCGGGCGCAGCTCGGCGCGCCCATCCACGAGATGGCGTTCATGGGACCGCACCAGCTGATGATTGCCTTCACAGGCACGCAGAACCTGACCGAGTCGACAATCGCGAAGCTGATGACCACCTTCCACTTCATGAACCGTCTGCACCGCACGCACCCGATGCCGTATCAGCTGGAGGCGATGAAGATGGGCGAGCTGGCGCGGCTCAATCAGCGTGCGCTCTTTTTCGTGATAGCGGCGGCGATTCTGCTGGGCATCTTTCTGGGCGAGGTGTTTAGCATCAATCGTTATTATCGGGACGGCGCAGGCGATTGGGGCGGCAGCATGGCGGGCGTGATTACGCAGCTTGCCGACAACCGCTACCCGCCGAATGTTACGGCAATCGCCTTCTTCACGGGCGCGTTCAGCTTCGTGCTGTTGCTGGACTTCATCCGCTACCGCATCCCTGGCTTCCCCATCCACCCCGCGGGCTACGCCTTGTCGATGAACTTCGGCATCGACTATGTGTGGTTCGGGCTGGGGATTGTGCTGCTGATTAAGCTGTTCGTGAACCGCTACTTCGGCTTGACGGGGTACGAGAAGTTGCGCGCGGTAGCGATTGGCGTCATCTTGGGCGAGTTCGCCATCGATATGCCGCTGGCGGTGTACCACCTGATTACGGGTCAGGCGGTCTACACCATCTCCATCAACGGGCACTTGGGCTGGAACCAGTAGTTTAGCACCCGTTGCCGAAGTTGAACAGCACCAGCAACAGGTCGCTGTCGTCCACGACGCCGTCGCGGTTGAGGTCTGCCTGCGCGTTGTTCGCGCCGAAGGCGAACAGCACGAGTAGGAGGTCGCTGTCGTCCACGCAACCGTCGCCGTTCACATCGCCTGTGGGCGTAAGCGGTAGGCGGATGCGCCACATCCCGCGCCCGTAGGTCGCCGCCATCAGGTAGCCTGTGGCGGGCACAACGCGCACGGTGTTGACCTGCACATTCGGCAGCCCCAGCGGCTGCGTGCCGTTGCGCCAAGTCGCGCCGCCGTCCAGCGTGTAGAAAAAGCCGACATCGTTGCCCACATAAATTACGGTATCGGGCGCGGCGGGATCGAGCGCAATCGAGTTCGTATGCACATCGGGCAGCCCTGTCAGCCCTGACCCGCTTATGTTGACCCACACAGGCGTGTTCGCCAGCGTGTTGTCGCAGCGGTACACATGGGGCGTGCCTGTGCCGCCCAGCACGACATAGACCTTGTAGGGGTTCGTCGGGTGGACGGCGATGTCGCTAATGGAGCGATTCGGCAGATTCGCGTTAATCTGTCGCCAACTCGCGCCACCGTTGGTCGTCATCCAGACCTGTCCGTCGTCGCCGCCGGTGTAAATCACATTCGCGTCATTGGGTGCGCCTGCAATCGCGCGGAGCCTACCGTTCGTGAGCATCTGGTTGCCCAGCCGTGCGTCCCAAGTGCGGGTGTTCTCGTTCCAGCGCCACAGGTAGTTCGTACCTGCCAGCAGCCAGTTCGGTTGCGCAGGGTGAAGGGTCAGCGGCGCGATGAACGCCACGAAGTCATCGCCATAGTTCGGCGTAATGTTGGACGCATTGCTCCAGTTGTTGGTGGTACGCAGGATGTTGAGGTACTGATAGCTACCGTATTGGATGTTCGGATTAATAGGGTTGAAGGCGCAGTAGCCGCCATCGCCGCCGATGATGCATCGCCAAGCGTTCAAATTGCCGTTCGCGCGCGGGGTGGCGTTGTCTTGTGCGCCGCCCATTACACGGTTCGGGTCGGTCGGGTGGAACGCCGCGGCGTAGAACTGCGTGATGCCCAGCGTTGCGTTCAAGCCGACGCTGCTAACCGCGCCTGTGCTGGGTGTGTAGGTCAGCCGATAGACGCCGCCGTCCGTGCCGACCAGCAGCTCGTTCGGATTGCGCGGGTTGATTGCCATGCTGTGGATGTCCACATGGATGTTCGCCTGATTGGTAAACGCCAGTCCGATGGAGCGCCAGCCGCGGGCTTGTGTCCACTGCACGAGGTCTACCAGCCCCAGATACAGCACATCGTTGCCTGCGCCGTCATGCGACACATGCATCGTTGCGTCGTACCACGCCTGGTAGAAGCCGCCGTCTACCGTGGGGTTCATCGCTGTCCAAGTGTTGCCCGCGTTGGCGCTGACCCACACCTGCGAGAGATCACCCGACATCACATACACGCGGTTGGGGTTGATGGGCGAAGTTGCGACGCGCAGTGAACGGTGGTTGCCGAAACCGAAAGGCGGCGAGAGGGCAGTCCAAGTCTGCCCGCGGTCGCTGGAGCGTAGCAGTCGTCCGGGGTTGCCATGCCCAACGGCGTAGTAGTAGCGCACGCCTGTGCTGGGATTGCGCGCACTGACGGCGAGGTCGCTCCAAATCGCGCTGACATTGCTCACGCGCGTCCAAGTCTCGCCGCCATCGGTACTGCGCCAAATATCGCCCGCGACGCCTTGATACGGTCCCCAGCCCGTGCAGGCGATGATAATGTTCGGGTTCTCAGGGTCAATCAGGATGTCCGACACGCACAGGTTGCGAAACACCGTCGCGCCGAGTTGTTGCCAGGTCTGTCCGCCGTCGGTGGAGCGCATAATCCCCTGCGAAAACGGGCGCATCCAACCCTGAAAGTCGCCCGTGCCCACATAGAGGATGTTCGGGTTCGTCGGATGCACGGCGATGCAGGCGACCTGCAGGAACTGCCAGTGGTCGGTGAGCGGCTGCCAAGTGAGTCCGCCGTCGGTGGTCTTCCACACCCCGCCCTGCGGCGCGCCCATGTAGTAGACATTCTCGTTGACGGGGTCGTAGGCGACGGCGTTCACGCGCCCTGACACCGCCGCCGTGCCGAAGTAGGTGCGATAGGGCGGGAGCGCGTTGCGCGGCCCGATGAACTCCCAGCGCGGTCCCGCCGCGGGGAAAAACGCGCCTGCCATCTGGTCGCGATGTTCCGCCGCGCGAATGTACGCCAGCCAGTCCACAAAATCGTTCGGATAGGCACGCACATACAGGTAGTCCCACAACGCCTCCGCGTATTCAGGTCCCTCTTCCAGTTTGCGGCGCGTGGCGGGGTCTAACGGCGCGCCCGACTCCTCCAACGCCTTCACGCGAGCTTGTGCCCGCTGCTTTTCGCGTTCCAGCCACTGCTTAAGCTGCTTGAGCGAGTAGTAGGGCGGTTCTGCGATAACGGGCGATTCCGTCGCTGAGTTGCGAGTATCGGCAGACGCCGCGCCTGTGCTGACCTCCTGGGCTGCGCTTGCGAAGAGCATCGCGAGCAGCCCTGTGAACCACAACGAGCGCATAAGCGAATTATACACCAAACCGAGTGAGCGCACACACGCAAGCCCACCGCGAAATCGCTCACTTTCCATTCGCGGATTCCCCTTCGCTAAACCGATAATTAGCCCCATGAGCAACTACAGGCTTCGGCTGGCGCGACTCGCGTTGGAGAACATGCCGTTCCCGTTGCACCAGACGCGCACAGTACTGGATTTGCACGCCGCCGACGGCGCAACGGCGCAGTACCTGCAATACTTTATGCCCTACAGCACGGTGTTTGGGCTAACGACAGGCAGCCCCAATCAGGAGCTTGCTGCCTGTGGACAGCGGTATCTTGCTGCGTTGCCCAGCGGGTTCCAGTGCGACTGCGTCGTCGCGATTGTCGAGCCGTCCCAGCCGATCGAGGCGACGCTGAAGGCGGTTCGGGGCGTCACAGCGCGTTGGGAACTGATTCTTGCCCCCTGGCATGCGGCGCAGACAGTGGACTGGCAGTCGCTGGGCTATCAGGCGCACCACGAGATTACGGAAGAGCCTGACGATGGCGTGGTGGTCGTCGCCGTGCGCGACCGTGAGGCGCAGTTGCCGCCTGAAACGCGCCCGCGCGTGCTTATCGCTTCGCCCGTGCGCCAGAAGCCCGTCATCCTGCAGCACTTTCTGGAGGGGCTGCAACGGCTGGACGCCACAGGACTGGAGGTCGCCTATCTGTTTGTGGACAACAACGACGACCCGCAGGCGTCGCAGATGCTAAACGCATTTGCGAGGCAGGTAAACGCGCCTGTGTATCGCGTGCGCATACCCGTCGCCGAGCCGTACCGACGCACAGAGACCCACCACCACTGGACGGAGAGCCTTGTATGGCGATTGGCGGCAATCAAAGACGGCACCCTGCACGCCGCCCTCCAGCACGGCTACGACTACGCCCTCTTGGTGGACAGCGACCTCGTGCTGCATCCCCAGACGCTACGCCGAATGGCGGGCTGCCAGCGCGACATCCTCTCGCAGGTCTTCTGGACGGTCTGGTCGCATGACAAGCCGCCCCTGCCGAATGTGTGGTATGCAGATCACTACACCCTCTACCGCGTGCGGCGCGGTCAGACGCTGGAACACGCCGAGCAGGTGCGACGCACGGAGGCGTTCCTGAGCGCGTTGGCGTTCTATCCTGGCATTTACCGCGTGAGCGGGCTGGGCGCATGCACGCTGATTGCGCGTCGCGCGATTGAGGCGGGCGTCCGTTTCAGCGAGCTGCGCGGTAGCCTCCATGCAGGCGAAGACCGCCATTTCTGCCTGCGCGCCGAGGCGCTGGGGTTGCGCCTATTCGCCGACACGACCCTGCCCCCACTGCACCTGTACCGCGAGTCGGAGCTGCCGCGCGTCGCGGGCTACTGGAAACTGGTGGGCGCGGGACTACGCGGCGCAGAACTCAATCGGGCGATGTTCGAGTTGCTCTTGGGGCGCGCCTTGCAGGTTGCGTAGGCGCGACTACTCTGGTTCGCGCGGTTCGCCCGCCGCGTCAGGGTACATCTGGCGCACAATTGCGCCCAAGATGCCGTTCACGAACCGCCCCGACTCGGCGGTGCTGTATTTTTTCGCCAGCTCAATCGCGTCATTGATAACCACCTTGAATGGCTGTTCGGGGCAGTGGCGCAACTCATAGAGTGCAAGGCGCAGGAGGTTGCGGTCAATCACTGCCATGCGGTCAATCGTCCAGCCGCGGGCGTACTGCTGAATCAGCGGGTCTAACTCGGTGAGTTGCGTGCGGGTGGCGCCCAGCACCAGTTCGCGCACGGCGTTGGCGTCGTCAGGCTCCAGCGCGGCGACGCTCAGCACCTCCTCGATGGCTTCGTCGGCGGGCTTGCCGCCGAGGTCTATCTGGTAGAGGGCACGTAATGCCCATTCGCGCACGGCGCGTCTGCCCGTCGGTTTGCCGTTCATCGCACGCCTCCTGCGACTCCGCCCTTGAGCAAGCGCGGCACGAACGGAGTCGAGACCGTGCCCGCCCGAAACTCGTCAGTGTGCGCAATCCGCAGCAGGAAGTCGCGACAGGTCTGCACGCCTGCGATGCGCGTCTCGTGCAGGGCGCGCTGCAAACGCGCCACTGCCTGCTCGCGCGTGGGCGCATGGACGATAATCTTCGCCAGCAGCGGGTCGTAATACGGCGGGATGCTGTAGCCCGTGTAGAGGTGACTGTCGACGCGCACGCCCGGACCTCCTGGCGGTGTCCACTCGCTCAGGCGTCCTGTGGACGGCGTGAAGTCTTGCTCAGGGATTTCGGCGGTCAGCCGCGCCTCAATCGCGTGCCCGCTGATGGCGATGTCGCCTTGCTCGAACGGTAGCGGCTCGCCCGCCGCGATGCGAATCTGCCACTGCACGATGTCGATGCCCGTGATGGCTTCCGTCACGGGATGCTCCACCTGCAGGCGCGTGTTCATCTCGATAAAGTAGAAGTTCTCGTCGGCGTCCACGAGGAACTCAATCGTGCCTGCGTTCTGGTAGCCGACGGCTTGGGCGACCTTGACCGCCGCGTCGCCGAGCGCGCGGCGCGTTTCGGGGCGCAGGCTTGGCGCGGGGGCTTCCTCGACCATCTTCTGGTGGCGCGGGTTCTGGATGGAACACTCGCGCTCGAACAGGTGCAGCACTTTGCCGTGTTCGTCGGCGAGGATTTGCACCTCGATGTGGCGCGGTTCGGGGATATATTTCTCCAAATAGACTTCTGGCGAGCCGAAGGCGGCTTGCGCCTCCGATTGGGCGATGCGCAGCGCGGGCAGCAGGTCGTCCTCGCTCATCACGCGCCGAATGCCGCGCCCGCCCCCGCCCGCCGCCGCCTTAATCAGTAGGGGAAAGCCGACTCCGCGCGCGGCAGCGACTGCCTCGTCCTCGCTCTGCAGCGCGCGTTCCGTACCTGGCAACACGGGCGCGCCTGCACGGTGGGCAATCGCGCGCGCCAGCGACTTGTCGCCCATCTGGCGAATCGCGTCGGGCGTGGGACCGATGAACTTAATCCCCTGCGCCGCGCACGCCTCGGCAAAACTCGCGCGCTCAGAGAGGTAGCCGTAGCCAGGGTGAATTGCTTCCGCGCCTGTGATGTGCGCCGCCATCAGGATGTGCGGGATGTTGAGGTAGCTCTCCGTGCTGGACGGCGCGCCGATGCAAACTGCCTCGTCTGCCAGCTGCACATGCAGCGCGTCGCGGTCTGCCTCCGAATAGACCGCTACGCTCTGGACGCCCAGCTCTTTGCACGCGCGAATCACCCGCACGGCAATCTCGCCGCGATTGGCAATCAGGATCTTGCGGAACACAGCAAGGGGTATTGTACCCGCTGGCGGTTAGCCGAACCGCCCGCGAATGTAGTCCTCGGTCTCTTTTTTACTGGGGTTGGTGAAGATTTTCTCGGTCGTGTCGAATTCGTGCAGCACGCCCATCATAAAGAACCCCGTGTAGTCCGAGATGCGCGCCGCCTGTTGCATCCCGTGCGTGACGATGACGATGGTGTACTCTTTTTTCAGCTCGGTCAACAGCTCCTCGATGTAGAAGGTGGCCGTGGGATCGAGCGCGGAGGTTGGTTCGTCCATCAGAATCACTTCAGGGTTGACCGCCAGCACGCGGGCGATGCACAGACGCTGCTGCTGCCCGCCCGAAAGCGCCAAGCCCGATTGCTTGAGCTTGTCTTTGACCTCATTCCACAGTGCCGCTTGACGCAGGCTGGTCTCTACAATCTCGTCCAGAATGCGCTTGTCGCGAATGCCGTGCATGCGCGGTCCGTAGGCGACATTATCGTAGATGCTTATTGGGAACGGGTTCGGTTTCTGGAACACCATCCCGACGCGCTTACGCAAGTCGACCACATCCACATCGGGGTCGTAAATATTTTTGCCGTCCAGCGTGACCGTGCCCGTGATGCGCACCCCCTCGATGAGGTCGTTCATGCGATTGAGGCAGCGCAGGAAGGTGCTTTTGCCGCAGCCTGATGGACCAATCAGTGCGGTAATGCTGTTGGAGCGAATGTCCAGGTTGACATCCTTGAGCGCGTGGAAGTTACCGTAGTAGAGGTTGAGCTGACGCGCCGCCATACGCGGGGGCGGCGCCGCCTGCTGCCCTACCGAGGTCACCGACTGCGTGTCCAAAGTGATACGCTCCACCACTTACAGGATACCTGCTCTGAGTGTTAAAGGCGTGTTAAGTAATACGGAACTCATCAGGCTTGAACTCGTAGACCGCGCCCGTTTCGATGGCGGTCTTCGCGCCCAGCACGCAAGTAAGTGCGGGCATCGCGTCGGCGGCGGTGCATTTCGGTTGCTCGCCTGTGCGCACGCAGTGCAGGAAGTGTTCGAGTTGGGCATAGTAAGCGTTGCGCTGTCCCTGCTGGGCGAGTTGTTCGCCGCGTTGCGGGGCGCGGCGCGTCGGCGTCGGCTCAATCACCACCGCGCGCCGACCGTCCACTTGCACCGTGTTCGCGTCGTCCTCCCATTCCAGCTTCTCGGCGTTGCGCTCGCGGAACAGCAGTCCCGAAGTCTCGTTGGTCAGCACTATCGTGCCCTTGTCGCCGAAGAACCACTCGCCGTAGCCGTCGTAGGCGTTGGTAGTGATGCTGGTATACATCACGCGCACGCCGCCTGGGTAGTTGAAAATCAGCTCCACATTATCGTACACTTCGCGCCCGTCTTTCCAGTAGTCGATGCCGCCATAGCCCATCACGGAAATCGGCAGCGCACCCAGAAACCAGTTGACCACATCGAGCTGGTGGCTCGCCAGCTCGGTCAGCAGCCCGTGCGAGTAGTCTTTATACAGCCGCCAGTTCAGCAGTCGCTCGAACTTGGGGTCGGGCACGGGGCGTCGCCAGCTGTTGTTGCGATGCCACAGCACGCGCACATGGGTGATTTTGCCAATCGTGCCTTCCTTGAGGAGCCAGTAGGCTTGATGGTAGGTGTCGTTGTAGTGGCGCTGGTGCCCGATTTGCAGAATCTTGCCCGTGCGTTGGGCGGTTTGCGCCATCTGGCGCGCCTCATCGATGCTGTAGGCGATTGCCTTCTCGCAGAACACATGCTTGCCCGCCTGCAGCGTGTCGATGGTCATCGGCGCGTGCAGGTGCAGCGGGGTAGCGATTACGACCGCCTCGATGTCCTTGCGCTCCAGCAGGGCGCGGTAGTCGCTGTAGCCTTGAGCGCGGAACTGGGTCAGCTCGATGGCGCGGATGCGGTTCGGCGCGTAGATGTCGCACACGGCGACCACTTCCGCGCTGGGCATGCTCATCAGTTGGCGCAGCAGGTTTTGCCCTTGCGCGCCTGTGCCGATGACGCCGACCTTGACCTTCTCCTGCTGGTTCGCGCGGGCAATCAGCGTGCTGAACGAGGCGGCGGCTGCCGCAACCGCGCTCTGCTTCAGAAACTCGCGACGGGTCATGCGCATAGCCAAATTATACCGCCAATTTGTGGCTAATGGGTATACTCCCGTTTGGTGAATGCCTGATGAGGACGCCAGCGGTTCCCCGCTTGAGTGCAGCGGAGTTTGAACGCGCGTACTTGGGCAAGCGCGCGGAGTTGTGGCGTGGGGAGGTACGCGAGTATATGCCTGCAGGTCCCAAGCACGGTAAGGTGGCGCTCAACATCGGCGCGGAGATACGCGCTTATGCGCGGCGTAGGAATCTGGGCGTTGCGTTCGCTGCCGAGACGGGCTTCATCGTGCGCACGCCCGACGGCGAAAGTGTGCTTGCGCCCGATGCTGCCTTCATCCGCCGCGAGCGACTGCCCGAAGGCGACCTGCCCGCTGGCTTCTGCCCTGTCGTGCCTGACCTCGTGGTGGAGGTGGTCTCACCCAGCGACTCCGAGCCTGCCATGCGCGAGAAGGTCAACGAATGGCTGGCGGGGGGCGTATCGGTCGTGTGGGTGGTAGACCCGCAACGGCGCATCGTGGAGGTGTGGACGGCTGACGGGCTGCGCCTGTCGATAGGCGAGAACGAGTGGCTTACGGGCGAGCCTGTGCTGCCAGGCTTTCGCGTGGCGGTACGCGAGTTGCTGGAGTGAGATACACTCCTCCTGTAGTGTCCGCCGCAGGGAGGGGGAAGCCGAGCCGCTGCGCCGTGCGCTTACCGCGCGCCTTGCACCACCACATCGGCGAGCGGTCTGCCCTCCAGAAAGCGCAGCACATTCTGGATGACGCCCTGCGCGATGCGCTGCTGCGCCTCTTGCGTAACGCCCGCGCCGTGCGGAGTCAGAATCACATTCGGCAGTTTCAGCAGCGGATGGTCAGGCGGGGGCGGTTCTGGCGCGAACACATCGATGGCTGCGCCGCCCAAGTGCCCCTGCAACGCCTCGACAAGCGCGGCTTCGTCCACCAACTCCGCCCGCGCCGTGTTAATCAGAAACGCGCCCTGCTTCATTGCGAACAGCCGCTCGCGTCCAAACAGCCCGCGCGTCTCTGGGGTTAGTGGCATATGCAGCGTGATGAGGTCGCACTCAGGCAGCAGCGCGTCCAGCTCCAGATAAGTGACGCCCAGCGCTTCCTCCTGCTCTGGCGGCAGCGGCTGGATGTCGTAGTAGAAGGTGGTCACGCCGAAGGGCAGTAGCCGCGCGGCGACCTCGCGCCCGATGCGCCCCATGCCGACAATCCCGACCGTTTTGCCCTGAAGATCGCGCGCGTGCGCAATCCAGTAGGGCAGCGACCACTGTCCTTGCGCCAGCATGTTGTGCGCGGGGATGAGACCGCGCAGTAGCGCAAGCGCGACCATCACCACATGCTCGGCGACGCTGACCGTGTTCGCGCCCGTGACGGCGGCGACCGTGATGCCCAACTCGCGCGCGGCGTCGATGTCCACATGGTCTACGCCGACGCCCGCGACCTGTATGAATCGTAAGCGCGGGGCGGCTTGTAGCATTGCGCGGGTGAGCGGCGTGAATGCTGTGGAAATCAGCACCTCAGCGTCGGGCAGGTGCGGCTCCAGCTCAGCGGCGTTCGTCGCCAGCTCGACGGTGTGCCCCGAAAACAGCGCGCGCACCATCGCAACCTGCGCTTGTACCTGCTCCGAAGGGGGAAGTATCGCCACAACCTTCATCGGCTTGCCTCCATTTATCCTGCTACAATCGCTTGGGTCAGCTCGGCGGCTTCCGCTTCCGCCTCTTCCGTTTCGCGGTAAAGTTGTTCCAGTGTGAGGCTGCGCGCCCGCGCCAGCCGATTGTCCCGCCGCATGAACTGATTCATCGCGTAGTTTAGGAACTCCTCCTTCTCCAGCCCGAAGGGCATGTTCGGCTCATACGGTTCGAAGGTCTCCTGCACCACGCCCAGCGCGTAGGGCAGCAGGTCGTTCATCCGCTCCTGAATCGCGTTCCAGACGGAGTCGCCGTGTTCGGCAATCAGGCGCGAGAGCAAGTAGACGCCAAAAGCGATGTGGCGCGACTCGTCTTGCATCATCTTGCCGATGCCCTGCACCAAGCCTGGCATCTTCTGCTGTCGCTTGTATGCCTGGAAGAAGCCGTAGTAGCCCGTCTCTGCCAGCACGCCCTCCACAATCATGTTGTAGGTCACCGACGCCTCCGCTTGAGCAATCGGCGAGGGGTCATAGGTGAGGCGGTGCATCGCTTGCGGCAGCGCCTCGTAGAAGATTTTGCGGTACGAGGGCGAATGATAGCGTGAGAGATCTTCGCCCTGCACGCCCGCCACCTCGGTGAGGAAGCGGTTCATAAACTCCACATGCTTGGCTTCCTCGAACAGGAACGAGGTCAGGAACATCTCCTCTTCGAGGCGTCCCTCGCGGGCGATAACCTGAATTAGGGGCAGAAGGTCGAGCGTCACGCTTTCCTCGCCTGCTTGGAACAGCGAGATGAGGCGCAGGGTCGCGTCTTTCTGCTCGTCGGTGAAGGTCTCCCAGTCGGCGCGGTCTTGCGTAAGGTCGATCGCAGCGGGGTCCCAGACGCCTAACTTTTTGGCTTTCTGGAACATTTTTAGCGCGGGGTGTTCGCGGTTCAGCCCCCGCGGGCTGGTCGTAAGGAATTCCGTATGCACCATCATCATTTGACCACCTCGTCAGTCGAAAATCATACCCAACGCCTCACCGAATCAGGTTAGGATCGGTGACGCGCTGTTCGCGGATGCGCGTTTTGGGCTGGGAGTGTGCCTTCAGCTCGGCTAATAGTGCGTCGTAGGCAGCGCGGTCTACGGGGATAGGCACTGGCTGGCTGCGCTTGCTAGAGAGGATAAGCGCGTTGATGACCTCAATAGTGTTCAGCCCCTCCTCGCCGGGGGCAACGAGCGGCTCGTCGTCAAGGATCGCACGCGCGAAGTTCTGGATGAGCGCAGGTTGCCCCTCCAACGCGCTGTCGGGTCGGGGGGGCATGGGCGGTTCGATGCGCTCGGCGGGGATGCTGTCCCACATCCCTTCTGCCTCGTAGGTGAACTGGCGGATGGCGTGCTTGAGGCGCCACACTTGAAGCACCCCGTCCTGCAGGCGCAGTTTGCCCGTATCGCCGCAGATTTCGATAAGGTTCTCGCCAGGCTCCTCGTTGGTGGTGGCGTAGAGGTAGCCGTGTGCGCCGTTGGGGTACTCTACGAGCGCGAAGGCTTCGTCTTCGGTCTCAATCTCGTGCAGCATGGTCCGTGTTTGCCCAACGACTCGGCTGGGCAGTCCGCCCAGCCAAGTCCACAGGTCGATGTAGTGCGGCGCTTGGTTAATTAGCACGCCGCCGCCCTCACCTGCCCAAGTGGCGCGCCAGCCCCCCGAATCGTAATACGCCTGCGTGCGGTACCATGCGGTGATTAGCAGCGTGCGGCGCACCTCGCCGATAACGCCTTGCTCGATTAGGCGGCGCGCCGCTTGCACTTCGGGGCGGAGGCGGTGCTGGTAGCCCACCGCGAACTTTGTGCCCGCCCGACGCGCGGCGGCAATCATCTGGTCGCCCTCCGACGCCGCCACACACAGCGGCTTTTCCACCAGCACATGCAGCCCGTGTTCGAACGCGCTAATCGCGACGGGCGCGTGCCCGTAGTGCGGCGTGGCAATCAGCACGGCGTCCAACAGCCCACTTCGGAACATCGCCTCGTGGTCAGTAAAGTAGGGGACGCCGAACTGCTCGCCTGCCGATTGGGCGCGGTCGGGGTGCTTATCGCACACAGCGGTCAACTCCGTTTCAGGCACGACCTCTGTGAGAAAGCGGCAGTGACCCAGCCCCATGCCGCCCATGCCCACAACGCCGAACCGAACCGCTCGCATAAGAGCGAGATTCGCGCTCGGCGAGCGGAGTCCTGCAGAAGGTATTCTTGGAAGCAGTCAACGAACATTGGGGTATCATTATAACGGCTCCGATGAGCCAATCACCACACGGGGTACAAAATGGCTAAGAAGTATCACGACTTGGTGGAGGAACTGAATCAACGATACACAATGCGAGAACCGAGCAAGATTCGAGACTTCTTGCGTAGGCACCCTTTTCTAATGCTCTTGCTCTTAGAGGCGCACGAAAAAATCCTAACCCACTTTGGCGCCGAGTCGCATGCAACATTAGAGATTATTACTGACCCAGAGGTGGAGAATGACCAGGAGCTGTTTGTGTTTGTCCAAACGCCGCTGTCCCCGAAGCAAGCCTTCGCACGGCTGGAACAGCTCGATCGGGAGTGGTGGTTAGATGCCAGTGAGAAGGCTCACGGCAAGATGTGTATCCATCTGCGGTTCGCGTGATGTTCGATTGGTACGAGTACCTACGCTTAGCGACTGAACTTGCGGGTCATCCCATCGCGCCAGCGAGTGAGGAGGCGCGCCAGCGCTCAGCAATTAGCCGTGCCTACTACGCCGCTTTTTGCAAGTGTCGAAATTACCTGCAAACGCAAGGATACCAGGTTTCTCGAGAATCTCTGGCACATACACAGGTGCGTAATTTGTTCAAACAGAGCCAAGACAGGCGTTTGAAGCAGGTAGGTCACCATCTTGATCGCCTGCGAAGCGATCGAAACATGGCTGACTACGAAGATTATTTTGCGGACATAGGTGAAAAGACAGAGTTGGCTTTGGAGCTTGCGAACCGAATCTTCTCCATGCTCTCCGAGTTAGAACAGCCGTGAAACCAGTTAGAGCCTAATGCCCCCGCTGGCTTCACGGGCTATTCACTTATGCCTCACACACGCGGCAGCTCAGCAGCAGTTCGCGGTTGAACTCTTGCGCGGCGTTGACGCTGTATTGGTAGTAGAGCGACTTGATACCCAGCTCCGCCGCGCGCAGTACCAGAAGGTTAATATCGCGCACGGGCGTTTCGGGGTGAATCATCAGGTTCAGCGACTGCCCCTGATCGATGTACGCCTGTCGCTGCACAGCTTGCTGCACCAGCGTCATCTGCGAGATTTCGCTGAAGGTCTTGAAGGTGTCGCGCTCCTCGTCGCTGAGGAAGTCCAGGTGCTGTACGGAGCCGTCGTGCGCCGCGATGCTCTGCCACACTTCGTCGGTGTCCTTGCCACGCTCGCGTAGAACCTGCTGCAGATAGGGGTTCTTGAAAGTGGTCTTCACCTTCGCGAGATCTTTCACATGGTAATTGCTCATGAACGGCTCAATGGAGGGGGAGACCTGCCCCAGAATAAACGACGACGACTTGGTGGGTGCAATCGCCAGTAGGGTCGCGTTGCGTCTGCCTGTGCCTTTGAGGTACTCAGGCTCGCCAAAGCGGCGCGCCAAGTCCATCGAAGCGTTGTAGGCGCGGTCGCGGATGGTGCGGAACACCTCCACATTCAGCCGATAGGCGTCGATGCTCTCGATGGGGATGCGCTTGGACTGCAGCAGCGAGTGCCAGCCCAGCACGCCCAGCCCCAGCGCGCGGTGGCGCACGGCGAAGTTGTACGCCCGCTGCATAAACGGGATGCCCTCCACGCGGCGAATGAAATCCTCCATCACCGCATCGAGGAAAAAGACCATCGTCTCGACGGCGTCCGTGTCTTTCCATTCGTCGTAATGGAGCAGGTTCAGCGATGAGAGGCAGCACACGAAGCTCTCGTCCGCGCTGGCGGGCAGCATAATCTCGGTACACAGGTTGGAGGCGTAGATGCGCTTACCGAGCTGTTTGTAGACTTCAGGCGCGCTGTTGTTCGCGTTGTCCTTGAAGAAGATGTAGGGGATACCCACCTCTGAGCGCGCTTGCAACACCTTCGCCCAGAGGCGGCGTTTCTCGGCGTCGCCGTCTTTCATCTGCTGGAGCCACTCGTTGCCGACGCACACGCCCCAATAGAGCAGCTGGATGTCGCACCCCTCGCGCTGAATCCAGAGCCACTCTTCAATGTCGGGGTGTTCGATGTCGATATAAGCAGCGCACTGCCCGCGGCGCGTGCTGCCCTGACTGAACACTTCGATCATGCGGTCGAACAGTTTGGCGAAGGAGAAGCTGCCGTTGCTGTAGCCGTTGTCGCGGATGGGTGCGCCGCGCGGGCGCAGCTTGCCAAAGTACGCCGAAGTGCCGCCGCCCAGCTTGGTCATCATGCCCACTTCGGACGCGGTGAACAGGATGGACGCCGAATCGTCCTCGATGGAGCTGCCGTAGCACGAGATGGGCAGCCCCCGATGCAAGCCGAAGTTCGTCCACACGGGCGTCGCCAGCGAGTACCAGCCCCGCGCCATATAGTCATAGAACTTATCGCCAAAGCCCTCTATCCCCAAGATAGTCTCCGCGTGGTCGGCAATCTGGCGAATGCGCCATTCAGGGCTTACACCTGGCAGCAGGTAATCGCGCGAGAGGAACCGTCGGCTCTCCTCGTTGAGCCAATAGAATGGGGGTCGCTCCGTCCGTGTCTGCATGCCTGCCTCCTTTGGTTGTGTGGAGGGCGACGCAGTGCGCCGCCCCTGCGTCCGCTCCGCTCAAAACAAAGCGTCTTCGCTGAAACTTTTCATCTTCTTGGAGTAGGTGATGCTCCGCTTGTTGAAAAAGTCGTTTTCTTTGGTGGCGAGCAGCTCCTCGTCGAACCAGCGCGTCGCGGCAAGTGCAGATTCGTCCACTGTGAAGTAAGGGCGAATGCCCACACTGCGCAGCGAGTTATTGAAGCGATTCTTCAGGAACTCATCCACCTGATAGCGTGGCAGGTACTCCAGCTCGCCGCGCTCGAAAATCCAGTCTAAAATCCGCTCTTCGGCGGCGTAGGCGCGTTCGACGGCTTGCAGAACAGCGTCCTCCGTCTCTGCACCGAACCATTCAGGGTACTCGTGTTGCAGGATGCGCACCAGCTCCACGCCGAACATGCCGTGAATCTGCTCCTCTTTGCTGGTCGCCTCGACGATGTTGGAGACGCCCTTGAAGGCGGCGCGGTGCTTGTTGAACGCCATAATAATCAGGAACTGCGAGAAGAGCGAGATATGCTCCACGAAGGCGGAGAACAGCAGCACGGTGAGCGCGAACTGACGATTGTCACTGCTGCGCATGCCCTCCTGCGCCTGCTGGAGATACTGCACGCGGTCGATAATCGCGGGGATGCTGTGAATCTTTTCGAACTCGCCGCTCAGCCCCAGCATGTCCAACAGGTGCGAGTAGGCGTTGGCGTGGCGCACTTCGCTCTCGGCGAAGGTCATGCCCACCTCGGCGATTTCGGGCTTGGGCATGCGGTCGTAGATGCGCGCCCAGAAAGTCTTCACCGAGACCTCAATCTGGGAGATGGCGAGCATCGTGTTTTTGAGCGCGTTGCGCTCGTGCGGCTCGGTGCGCGCGTACCAGTCCTGAACATCGCCTGACAGCGAGAACTCCGTATGCAGCCAATAGGAATGGCGGATGGCGTCCCGAAACTTCAGTAGGTCGGGATACTCATACGGCTTCAAATGCACCCGTTTCTCGAACAGCGACATCGTTAGAACCCTCCATGTATTGTAGTGAATCGCGCCGAAACGCGATTTTTCTCGCCCACAACCACAACCTATAGCGGTACACCTTATTGTGGCTGCACGGGCAGTATACCCAATCCGTTGACGGCTCTGTCAAGGGGTTATAGGGGGCGGAATGTTAAATTTGCCCCTAAATCTGGGGGAATTCCGCCGATTTGGGGGCGATTACTTGCCCGAATCGTCCGCGTTGACCGCTTTGAGCATGAAGTCCACCAGCAGTGGGTAGAACTCGTCGGGGCGTTCGTAGCGCGCCTGTACATGCTCGCAGCCTTCTGCCCACCAGAGTTGCTTGGGTTCCCGCGCGGCGCGGAAGAGCCGCTCGGCGTGGTACGGGGGGATGAGTTGGTCGTGCGTGCCGTGTATCAGCAGCACGGGGCGCGGCGCGATATGCCCGATGACCTCTTCGGGGGCGACTTTGTGCGCCGATTGGCGCGTATAAAGCCTACCGATAAGCAGCGTCGGGTGCAACAGCAGGGACATTTTGCCCACCGCGTTGCGCCACCAGTCCTTCACCGCGTGGCTGAGCCGTGCATAGGCGGAGTCGGCGACGACGGCGCGGACGCGCGTATCTTCCGCCGCTGCCAGCAGCGCCGCCGCGCCGCCCATCGACGCTCCATAGACCACCACGGGCAACCCTGGCGCCGTGCGCGTCGCGAAATCCACCGCCGACAGCACATCCAGCCGCTCCAAGTCGCCTATCGTACACAGATCGCCCTCGCTTTTGCCCATCGCGCGGAAGTCAAACACCAGGCAGTGGAAGCCCGCCTGCCAGAGTTCACGCGCGACGGGCAACGGCTCACAGCGGTTCATCAGGTAGCCGTGGCACAAGATGGCAATCCCCACAGGCTTCGGCGCAGGAATCCACCAGCCGTGCAGCCGCACGCCATCGCGCGACGGAAACACCACATTTTGGTAGGGCAGCCCCAAATCGCGCGGGGTCATAAAAAACGGCGTGCGGGGCGGACGCAAAGTCGCACGAGTCGCTAAATAGTTGCCCAGCAACAACACCCCCAGCGCCAACCCGACGCCGACCAGTATCGCAAGCCACATCATGCAAAGTATACCCACAAGGCAAGGAGATAAAGACGCCTCACGACTCTCGCCTACAGTCATACCTGCGCACACAGCAGATATTTCTGCGAAAACCACGCAAGACACGTTCCGTGTTCCAAATACGATTGAAGGTATGGTATACTGTATGTGCGGACTGCCCAGATTTACTCAATGGCGAGTGTCCAGTCAATTTGTTAGGAGGTAAACCATGGTGGTACACAACCGCAACGAACGCTCATACTGCGAGCTTGGCAGGGAATTGAGAGAATTGCGTGAGGCGTTGGAGAGACAGCAACCAGGTCTGAGCAAGGGATATAAGGCTTTTCACGACCAGTATAGCGCCTTTCTCGGAAGCTATCTACAATTTCTGGGAACTTACCTACCTGAGCCGAATTCGCCTCTGGGAGCGCCACGATGGGAGAGGTGAACTTCCCCGAACAGACGCCACTCTATCATGCGCTGCATGCAGATCGATATGCGCGTAGAGACCTGATTGAGCGAGTAGAGCGGATTACGAGGCGTAAACTCATAGTCTACTTCACAAACATTTCTCATCCTCAATCCGCAATTAGCAAAGATGATATAGAACCTTTTCAAGAAATGATTTACGATTGTCTTAAGTCAAAAAGAAAGAGCATAGACTTGATTTTGCAGAGTGGCGGTGGCGATATCGATTCTGCCGAGAAAATCGTAACACTGATTAGACGACAAATTCAGTCGCTGCGAGTAATCGTCACAGAGAGAGCCAAAAGTGCCGCTACCTTGATTGCCCTTGCCTCCAACGAAATCGTTATGAGTGACACTTCAGAATTGGGACCGATAGACCCTCAGATAGTAATCCCTACCCCAACAGGTCGCATGATGTATCCCGCACAATCGTTCCTGGATGGGTTGCGACGAATCATGGACGAAACGCAACAGGCAGGAGCGCTGAATCCAGTCTATTTTCCGATATTGTCTAATCTTAACCCAGCGCTAATAGACTTTTGCGTAAAAGCAATAGAACGCTCCAAACAGTTCGCTCGAAATTGGTTAGAACAATATATGTGTCACCAAAACCCAAACAAAGCGGAACAAATAGCCTCGCAGCTGTGTGACGCCCAACGCTATGCCTCACATGGGGCAGTAATTGACTGGAAAGAAGCAAAAGCCCTTGGCTTGAAAGTTCGGTATGTGCGTCCCACTGACCGATTTTGGGAAGCTGTATGGCGCTTGCATACCGCTTATGAAGTATTCGTTCGACGACAGCAAATTGCCAAGGTGTATGAGACCAGCAGGGTCTCAATTCTTTAGGTAGGACTCTACCCTTCCCCTGCGAATCCTTATCCCATGCAACGCACGGCACTCTACGAGGCGCACCTGAAGGCGGGCGGGCGCATGGTACCCTTCGCAGGCTGGGAGATGCCCGTGCAGTACGCGGGCATTCTGCAGGAGGTGCAAGCCGTGCGCCAGCGCTGGGGCGTGTTCGATGTGAGCCATATGGCGCGCGCCTACTTCCGCGGCGCAGACGCCCGCGCGTTCCTGAGCCGCCTTGTGCCCTCCGACCTCGGCAAAGTCGCGCCGATGACGGGACAATACACGGTGTTGACCAACGAGCGCGGCGGCGTCGTGGACGACATCATCCTCTACGAACGCGCGCCCGACGAGTACCTGATGGTGTTCAACGCCGCCAACCGCCAGAAGGACTTGGACTGGTTCCACCGCTGGCGGGGCGAGTGGGGCATGGGGGTGCAGATCGACGACCAGACGGAACAGACCGTGATGCTGGCGGTGCAGGGACCTGAGGCGACGGCGCGGCTGAGTGCGCTGCTGGGCGCGCCGCTGGGCGAGACGCCGCGCTTCGGGGCGACCTTCGTAGAGTGGCAGGGCATCCGCCTGTTCGCTGCACGCACAGGCTACACAGGCGAGGACGGCTTCGAACTGATTGCCCCTGCAGAGGCGGGCATGCGCCTGTGGGACGCGCTGCTTACGGCTGGGGCGACCCCGTGCGGGCTGGGCGCACGCGATGTGCTGCGCACTGAGGCGGGGCTGCACCTGTACGGGCACGAACTGACCGATGACACGAACCCCATTGAGGCAGGGCTGGGCTGGCTGGTGAGCGAGCGCATTGACTACATCGGCGCGGAGGCGATTGCGCAGGCGAAGCAGCACGGCGTCGCCCGCAAACTGATGGGTATCCGCCTGCTGGAGCGCGGCGTGCCCCGCGAGGGCTACCCCGTATGCATCGACGGCGCGCCCGTCAGTACGCTGACCAGCGGCGTCTACTCGCCCACGCTGGAGCAGGGCATCGGCATGGCGTACCTGCCCACCGAGTACGCAAAGATAGGCACACCCTGCGCCGTCGAGATTCGCGGCAAAGCCATCCCCGCCGTCGTCAGCACGCGCCGATTCCTGAAGGGGGGATGACCCGTGCAGGCGTTCGAGCGCACGCACGACACGCCCTACCCGCCGCGTGAGGCGCGGGTCGCCAGCCGCGCCCGCTGGGACGCCTTCGCGCGACGCCTGCGTGAGCATCTGCGCCTGTCGCTGGGGCTGACGCCGAGCCTGCCCGAACCGCCCCTGCGCGCCCTGCGGACGGAAGCGCATCGCGGCGACGGCTACCGCATCGAACGCTTCGCGCTGGAGACGCTGCCAGGTTTCTACCTGACGGGGAGCCTGTTTGTGCCCGACGCGCCCGCCGACACGCGCGTCCCAGCCATGCTGCAACCGCACGGACACTTCGAGCAGGGCAGGCTGAACGAGGCGGATGTGCGGCGCGCCGTCGCGCTGGCGCAGGCAGGCGTCTATGTGCTGTCCTACGATATGGTCGGCTACAACGACCAGTTCCAACTCCCGCACGGGGGCGCAGAGCCGCTGGAGTGGCGGCGGTGGGGCTTCAGCCGCGCAGGACTGCAGACTTGGAACAGCCTGTGCGCGTTCGAGTGGCTGCGCCAGCAACGGGCGATTGACCCGCAGCGCATCGGCTGCAGCGGGATTTCGGGCGGCGGCACGCAGACCTTCCTGCTGAGCGCATTGGAGCCGCGCCTGAGTTGCGCCGCGCCCGTGAAGATGGTCTCCAGCGTCATGCAGGGCGGGTGCATCTGCGAGAACGCGCCGCTGCTGCGCCTGTTCGCGGGCAACCCTGAGATTGCGGGGCTGACCGCGCCGCGCCCGATGCTGCTGATTTCCGACGCCGGCGACTGGACGCGCGACAACCCCGATGTGGTCGCGCCCTACCTGAAGCGCGTTTACGGGCTGTTCCACGCCGAGGGGCAGTTCGCGCACGCGCACTACAACGAGGGGCATCAGTGGGGCGCAGAGCCGCGCCGCGCCTACTACGAGTGGATTGCCCGCGTGTGGCAGCTGCCGCGCACGCCCCAAGACCCCGACCTGCGCTGGGAGAGCCTTGTGCCCGCGCTGCGCGTGTGGGGCGACGCGCTGCCCAAGCCGAACGACGCGCCGACGGGCGATGCCGTGCTGCGCCTGTACCAGCGGCTGGCAGGCGAGTCGGTTGCCCGCTGGCGGCGCACGCGCCGATTCGAGGCGGAGGCGCGCGCCGCGCTGCTTAGCATGCTGGGGCTGGAGCGCGTCGAGGACGCCCGCGACGACCCCGTGCCCGACGCATGGCAGGGCGCGCTGCCCAGTCGCCGCTACGCTCGCCTTGTGGTCGCGCTGGGCGAAGCGAGCGTGCGCCGCTGGCAACGCGAGGGCTACGCCATCGTGCGCCTGCCCGAACTGCCTCGCCCTACGCCCAAGACCGACTACGCCTACCTCGCGACCTACAACCTGACGCTCGACGCCCAGCGCGCCCGCGCCCTGCTAAGTGTGCTGCTGAATCTCAAGTCGCGCGCCACGCGCCTCGTCGTCGCCGCACACGGCGAGTGGGCAACCCTGTGCGGAATCGCTTGCGCCCTCGCCCAAATCCCGCTGGACACGCCTGACTTCATCGAACCGACGCCATTAGACCTGCCCTGCTACGACCGAATCGGTGGCACAACGACTTTGAGGCGAATAACCTCTGTCCCAGAGTAGTGTTCTGATGGCACACCTCGCACCGACGAGTGGAAGTGGGGGGATTCTGCATGCGGACACGAGCCGCCAGGTGGGGTATAATCCCTCTGGATGAGCCGACATGAGAAACCCACCAGCCGACGCGACTTCCTGCGCGAGGGGTTGCGCTCGCTGGTGAATGCAGGCTTTGGGGGCGTGTTCGAGAAGCTGGAGCGGGTAGGCGAGCTGATGGAGCGCGGCGAGCCGAAGCCTGCGCCGTTGATGCCAATTCTTAGCTGCGAGAGCCGCGCCCTACACCCCCTGCTGGAGGCAGGACAACTAAACCTTGAGGGCTGCGGCGCGCTGCTGAACGAGCTGGACATTCAGGGCGTCAGCCTCAGCGACCGCCACCTCAGCAGCATGCATCCCCGCGCGCTGGAACACCTGCGCGAGGGCTTCCACCGACACGCCGTCGCAATTACAGGCGTGATGGTCTCCGAGCCTGTGAACCTGCACGACGAGGCGAGTCTCAGCCGACGGCTGGACGAGGCGGTAGACCGCCTGCACGCGGCGGCAATCTTGCAAGCCCCGCTGATACGGCTGCATCTTGGCGGCGAGCGCGACGACGAGCTGTTCGAGCGCGCGGCGCAATTCCTGCAACGCTTGCTGCCCGAAGCGCGGCGACGGCGCGTGCGCATCACCCTCGAGAACCGCGACGGCGTCGGGCGACGCCCCGAACTGCTGGCGAGCCTCATTCGGGCGACCGACCCGCGCTGGATCGGCGTGTGCTACGACTTTGGGCACGGCGCACCTGAGCGTATCTACGACGCCGCGCGAATCCTTGCCCCCTACACCTTCCATGTGCATGCTAAGAGCCGCGCTTTCGATTCGCGCGGCGAGGAGACGAGCATCGAGTACGGGCGCATACTCAGCATCCTACGCTTCGCCAGTTATGTCGGCGCCCTCTCGATTGAGTATCTCGGCGACGGCGACCCCATCGAGGGCATCCGCAAGACCCGCGACCTGATTCGGCGCCACTGGCGCGCCTACTGACGATGGAAATTCTGGAGCGCGTGCGCGCGACCATCCACGAACGACAACTACTCCCCCCCGAAGGTGGAACCGTGATTGTGGGCTATTCGGGCGGGGCAGACTCCACCGCGCTGTTGCATCTTATGACGCGCCTGCAAGGCGAGTTCAACCTGCGCGTGCATGCGGCGCACCTGCATCACGGCATGCGCCCTGAAGCGGACGACGATGTGCGCGTGTGCGAAGCGGTATGTGCGGGGCTGGGCGTCCCGTTGCATGTCGAGCGCGTCGATGTGCCTGCGTTGGCGCAGGCGCAGCGCGTCTCGCTGGAGGAGGCGGGACGCAACGCCCGCTACGCCTTCTTTGACAGGCTGGCGCGCGAATTGAACGCCGTCGCCGTCGCGCTGGCGCACACCCGCGACGACCAAATCGAGACCATCCTGATTAACCTGCTGCGCGGCACGGGACCGCGCGGGCTGTGCGGGATGCCGTACAAGCGCGACCACATCATCCGCCCCTTGCTGGACGCCACGCGCGCGCAGACGCACCAGTATTGCGCCGCGCATGGGCTGCCGACCATATTCGACAGCACGAACTTAGACCCGCACCAGTTGCGCCGCCGCGTGCGGATGGAACTCATCCCGCTCCTGCGCGATTTGTCGCCTGCGTTCGATAGGCACTTGTTGCGCCTTGCCAACATTCTGGAGAACGAGGAGGCGTGGTGGGACTACGAGGTGCGTTCCCTTTTGGAGTGCGGAAGCGTAGCTTCCGCCGATGCTGAAACTTTGCTTCAGCACTCCAAAGTGGGGCGAGAGTTTTTCACCCACCTGCACCCTGCCATGCAGCGGCGCGTATTGCGTAAGTGGCTGCGTGCGCGCTTGGGCGCGCTGCGCCTGCCGCCCTACGAGATTCTGGAGGGCATTCGCCGCGCCGCGCTGGAGGGCAAGCGTACTTCGTGGCAGCTGAGCGACACGCTGCACCTGACCACCGACGAAACCGCGCTGACCCTGCACACGAAGCCGCCTGACCCAGAGCCATATGAGTACCCCGTGCAACTGGAGACGCCAATCCTTATTCCGCAAGCGGGCGCGTGGCTGGAAGCGCGCTTACTAAACGCCCCGCTCCCGTCGCTGGAGGCGACGCCCGACGACGCCTTCCTCGACGCCGACGCCGTACAGGGGCAACTGGTCGTGCGCAACGGGCGCAGGGGCGACCGATTCCAGCCGCTGGGCATGCCCGCGCCCAAAAAGCTGAGCGACATCTTCATCGACCGTAAGATCCCCCGCGCCGAGCGGTGGCGGCTGCCGCTTCTGTGCGACGCGGCGGGAATCTTGTGGGTTCCTGGCTACACGATTGCTGCACGCGCCCAAATCACGCCCGACACACGGCGCGTGCTGCACATCACCCTGCGCCGAAACGATACCGATACCTGAGCGTCAGACTATGCGATGGAACGGGCGTTGGCGATGGATAACCTATACGCTGGAGCGGTAGACCGCACGCTCACCGACGAGCAACTCGCAGCAAAGGCGCGCGAGGGCGACACCGCCGCGATGGAGGAACTCTACCTGCGCTATCGGCAGCCCGTGTTCCGAATCGTGTACCGCTCCACGCGCAACGCAGACGAAGCGGAAGACATCGTGCAGGATGTGTTCCTGAAAGCCTTCGAACGCCTGCACACCTTCCGCGAGCAAAGCCGTTTCAGCACTTGGCTAATGCGCATCGCACTGAACCTGTGTACCGACCGCGCGCGGATGCGCCAACGCCGACAGGAACTGCTGGAACGCGAGGCGGAACATAAATTAGCATGGTGCCATCCCGACGCGCCCGACCCGATGGAGACCACGCAGCAGAACGCCTTCCACGAGGCGTTCTACACTGCGCTGAGTCAACTGCCTGAACACCATCGGCAGTTGATTATCCTGCGCGACTTGGAGGAGATGGACTACGAAGCGATTGCCCAGATTTTGGGCACAAGCGTCGGCGCAGTGAAGTTGCGCGTGATGCGCGCCCGACGCGCTTTCAAAGCTAAGTTAGAACCGCTGTTGCGAGCAATTGGAGAAATAGAATGAAACAGTTATGCCGAGAGTTGGAACGACATCTTGAGAGCGGAGCGGAGCGTCCGCCCGACGCGCTGCAGGCGCACCTAACGGGGTGCGCGAAGTGCCAGCGCGTGTGGCGACTACATCAGGCGTACCAGCGCGCCCTGCATGCGGCGCGGCGCGAGCCGACGCCCGCTTGCGAGCTGCCTTGGTCGCGCATTCAGGCGCAGCTGGCGGCGCGCACGGTCAGCCGACGCCCCTTCGCGTGGCTGCGCCCTGCACTGGCGTGGGGGACAGCCGTCGCTGTCGTGCTGGCGGTAGGCGCGGCGCTGTTCCCATTTGGCACGCAGCCGCTGTCGCAGGGTGAGTCGCTTGCGCAGGCGCATCAGGCGGAGCTGCGCGTAGATACGCGCACATCAGCAGACACGGCGCACGACGCGGCACTCACGGGCAGTCGCGCAGAGCCGAGCGTGATGGCTAAGAGCATCGAACTCTGCGTGCCCGCTACCCGAATCATTGCACAGGCAACGCCGCGCATGCGCGAGATTACGCGCCCAGCGCCGCCTGCGCCCGAAACCCCGCAAAGGGGCACCCAGGCGACTCAGCGTCGCGACACAGAAATACTCGCGCGGCGTCGCCTTGATGAGGCTGTAGGAATGCCCGCTTTGGGTTCGGTGACCGAGCAATCGTTCGCGGTCGCCAGTCTGCCGCTCACGCCGTTCCGAGTGGGCGACCAGTCGGCAAGCGTGGAATATCTCCCAATAAGTTATGGTTCGCCATCATCCCATCACGAGGTTTCGAACAATGAGGCTGTTATTGGCTCTTTTTAGCGTCTGTTGGTGGCTGTTAGGTGTCGCGCAGCAGCCGTCGCTGTTGGAGCGCGCGGGTCAGGAGGTGAGCCGCGTGGTCGAGCGCACCCTGCCTGCGATTGTGACCGTCGAGGCGCGATTTGGCGGCAGGTTGGTGCGCAGTAGCGGGTTCGTCATCGACTCGGCAGGCTTTGTGGTGTGCGCGGCGGAGGGCGTGCGGGCGCAGCCACAGGTTTCGCTGTACCTGTCTGAAGGCGAGCCTGTACGCGCCCGCGTGGTCGGCGTGGACAACATCACGGGCATCGCGCTGCTACGCTCAGAAGTGAGCGTGCGCCTGCCCGCGCTCAGTTGGGGCGATTCGGAGCGGCTCCCGCTCGGCTCGACGCTAATTTTGATTGGCAACCGCAGCGGGCTGGAAGGCAGCGTCACGGTCGGCACGCTGGGCGGCAAAGACCGTGTAGGCGTGCGGCGCGACAACCAGCGCGTGGTGCTGCTGCTGCAGTTCAACGGGACGGTCGGCTCTGGCGAGCAGGGCGCGCCGCTGCTCGATTCGCAGGGGCGCGTCGTCGGCGTGATGGTGGGCGAGTTGGCGTCGGTGGAGGGCGCGCCTGTCTCGCCTGTCGCCGTGGTCGGCTTTGCCGTGCCCTCCGAAATCGCCCAGCGCGTGGTGAACGACCTGCGCACGAAAGGACGCGCCGAACACGCTTGGCTGGGCATCGACTATCAGGGCTTGCCCAACGGCGTCATCGTGCGGCGCGTCGCGCCGAACAGCCCCGCGCAACAAGCAGGGATTCAAGTCGGCGACCTCGTGGTGCAGTACAACGACAAGCCCATCCGCACCGCGTCCGACCTGACGCGCGAACTCTACTTCGCCCAGCCGAACCAGCGCATCACGCTTACCGTGCTGCGCGAAGGGCAACAGGTGCGCCTGACCGTAACCTTGGGCGTGCAGTCGCTCTAACTGGTATAATCGCTGCGATGGCGCAGCAGAACGGGCAGTCGTTGCAGCGCGTGCGGCAGGTGTTTCGCTACGAGGAGCAACTGCGCGCAAACGCGCAATTCTTGGAAGAGAACCCCGATATGAAGGTGCGTTTGCGCCTGATGTTCCTGTACGGGCGCGTCAACGGTCGGGGCACCGTGCTGTACCTGAACTGGTCGCGCGCCGCCGATTACTTGCTGGAGATTTGCACAGAGGCGATTAAACTGCGCGGGGTATGCAACCTCGCGCTTTCGGGGGGCAAGACGCCTGAAGCCTTGTTTCGCGCTTTGGCGCGACAGTGCATCCTCCAGCCAACGACGGACTGGCAGCATATCCACCTGTTCTGGAGCGACGAGCGCTATGTGCCCCACGATGACCCGCGTAGCAACTTTGCGCTGGCGTATGAGGCTTGGCTGCGCGAGGCGCCCATCCCGCGCGAAAACCTCCATCCGATGCCCACCCGCTACGCCAACCCCGAAGACGCCGCACGCGCCTACGAAGCGGAGCTGCGCGCCCACTTCGGCGACGCGGACGAGTATCCGATGTTCGACATAGTGCTGCTGGGCATGGGCAACGATGGGCATATCGCCTCGCTATTCCCAGGCGACCCTGTGTTAGAGGAGACCGAACGCTGGGTGGTTCCCAGCCGCGCGCCTGCCGAACCGCGCCAACGGTTGACCCTCACCTTGCCCGTCCTGAAAGCAAATCATCTCTGGTTCCTCGTCGCGGGCGAGTCCAAAGCGCCTCTTATCGAGCAACTCTTTGCAGGCACGATTGACCCCACCCTGCCCGTCGCGATGCTTGGGGAAGAACTTACCTGGCTTTGGTGGCTCAGCGAGGAACTCTTTGCGCGGGCGTTCCCCTACACAAGGCTCTGGTGGCGTTAGAAACCTGCGGAAACTTTCAGCCGTCTAAGTCTCATGAGGAGGGATTGGGATACCGTGGGGGAACTTTTTTCGCCGTCGATTCGTAAGCCCAAGTAATGGAGACGGCGATGACCCACACGGCAGTCGCGTACAGCATGGACGACCGCTCACAGCAAGAGTTTGACGAGCTGGTATATCGATATTACCAGCAAGCGTACAATATTGCGTACCGCCTGACGGGCAACGCCGCCGACGCCGAAGACCTCGTTCAGGAGGCGTTCCTGCGCGCCTACCGCTTCTTCGATCGGTACGACCGCAGTATGCCCTTTATGAATTGGTTCAACCGCATCTTAACCAACCTTTATATCGACGAGTATCGTCGGCGCGGGCGATTGCGCACCGTCTCCATCGATGAGGTCTACAGCAACGAAGACGGCGACGAGGGCACGACGATGGACATTCCCGACAGCGCGCCTGACCCGCTGGAGCGCGCCCTCAGCAACGAGTACCGCGAAGCCATCCACGAGGCGCTTCAGCACCTCTCGCCAGAGTTCCGAGTCGCCGTCGTATTAGCCGACCTGGAGGGCTACTCCTACGAAGAGATCGCCGAAATCACCAAAACCTCCATCGGCACCGTGCGCTCGCGCATTCATCGCGGACGCAAGCAACTCCGTGACCAAATCAAAAAACGCCATCCCAATCTTTTCGAGCGAGGTGACCTGAAATGAATTGCCGCTATGTGCAGTCTCGCCTTTCCGCTTATTTAGATTGCGAGCTTTCGGGAGCAGAGCAACAGCAGATACGGAGCCATTTGGAGGTATGTATAGAGTGTTCATGTGAATTAGAAAGTTTGCGAAGAACAAAGCAGCTACTAAGGCAGATGCCTGTTGTGAAACCGCGGTCAAGTCCAGAGCAAGTGCTTTTACGGGTGCGTCATCCACAGCCCGTGGCGCCGCGTTCCCCCTTCGGCGTTCGCTGGCATGCGCCGCGCTTCTGGCAGTATGCGGGCGGTCTCGCGCTGGCATCGGCGCTCATCTTTTGGGGGCGCTCCGAAGATCCAGAAACGACGCCGCTCACCACTACTAGCCCGATTCTCACCTATACCACCGCTCCCTCCACGCCGCTCCTTCCCGCTGTTGCTCCCGAACTCTCCACTGTGTACCGATCCTACTCCCCACCGCTGTTTAGACGCGCTCCTCACCCGATGTATGAACCTGGCTTGATGCCCAGCGTCTCTTATCCTATAGATCCGATGCTGGGATACCAGCCCGTGAGCGCGTGGAACACGATTCCACCGCAACCGAAACTGATCGAGACACAACGGTAGGAGGTTGGAACGATGGTGAAGCGTTGGCATCTGATTCTGGGGTTGGGTGCGCTGATAGGCGCAGGGATTGTCTATGTTGCACTGCAGGGCGGCGCGGTCGCGCAAGAGCGCGCCGTGGTTGCTTTCACCCCGCAGGAGCGTGCGACGCTGACCAGCTTGGAGTCTGCGCTTACACGGATTGCAGAGACAGTGCAGCCGACAGTGGTGCATATCCGCGCGACGCGCCAATACCAATGGCGATGGACGCTCCCTCGACCAGATGACCGAATGCCAGAATACCGATGGAGGACGTTTCCTACGCCACCAGATGACCGAATGCAGGAATTCTTATTCGAGTTCGGGCGCGGGCAAATCCGAGTTCCGCCGCCCGTAGAGGGGCAAGGCTCTGGGGTCATCGTTCGCAGCGACGGCTACATCGTCACGAACGACCATGTGGTCAGCGGCGCGACCGATGTGGAGGTGACCTTCCACGACGGCACGAAAGCCAAAGGCGAGGTGCTGCGCGCTCCCAGCGCGGACATCGCCGTCATCAAAGTAGACCGCAAGAACCTGCCAGTCGCTGTGCTGGGCGACTCGTCTACGGTCAAGCCCGGACAGATTGTGTTCGCCATCGGCAGCCCGTTTGGGCTGGCGAACACGCTCACGATGGGGGTTGTCAGCGCGACGGGCCGGCGCGAGGTCATCCCAGGCGCAGGGCGTGTACGCACCTACTCCGACCTGATTCAGACCGACGCCGCCATTAACTCTGGCAACTCCGGCGGACCGCTGGTCAACTCGCGCGGCGAGGTGATTGGCATCAATACCGCTATCGTGGCGAACGGGTTCACGGGTGGGAATGTCGGGATCGGCTTCGCCATCCCCATCAACCGCGTGAAGACCATCGTGCAGCAACTCATCGAAAAAGGCTCCTACCGACGCGGCTATCTGGGCGTTGCGCTGAGCGACATCCCCGCTGATATGAAGGACGAACTCAAGGCAACTCAGGGCATCCTCATCCGCTCGGTAGAGAAGGGCATGCCCGCTGAGCGAGCGGGCATCGAGCCAGGCGACATCGTCACGGAAGTGGACGGCGCGCCCGTGCGCAACGAGAGCCACTTCCGCGAGATGATTGCCGACAAGGGACCAGGCGCGACCGTCACGCTGAAGATTCTGCGCGACGGCAAGCCCCTCACGGTCAGGGCGACGCTCACGAATCACCCTGACGATGTAGAGGAGGAGAAAACCGCGCGCGCGGAGCCTTCCCGCGGGCAGAACACGCTGGAGCGGTTGGGCATCACGGTTGGCGAAATCCCCACCGAGCTGCGGCGTGAGCTGGGCGAGGTGCAGGGCGTCTATGTGAGCCGTGTCGCGCCCGATAGCCCCGCCGCCAACGAACTCCAAGAGGGCGATGTCATCGTCGCGGTGAACCGCACGCCCGTCAAAACCGTCGCCGAGTTGGAGCGGGCGCTGAAAGAGGTACCCTCTGGGCGCGTCGTGCGCATGCGCGTGCTGCGCAAGGTGGAAGAGCGCACGATGGAGGTTCTCATAATGTTTCGGATGCCGTAGTTGTTGGGAAGGGACGCGGCTACGCCCCCTTCCCCTCCAAAATCGGCTTGAGGAACTGCCCCGTGTAGCTGTGCGCACACTGGGCAACTGCTTCAGGCGTACCTTCGGCGACCACCCAGCCGCCTGCGTCGCCCCCTTCGGGACCTAAGTCGATAATCCAGTCCGCCGTCTTGATGACATCGAGGTTATGCTCAATCACAATCACCGTGTTGCCCGCGTCTACGAGGCGGTGTAGCACGCCGAGCAGTTTGCGCACATCCTCGAAGTGCAGTCCCGTCGTCGGCTCATCGAGGATGTATATCGTGTTGCCTGTGGCGCGTTTGCTGAGTTCCGTAGCGAGTTTGACGCGCTGCGCCTCGCCGCCCGACAGAGTCGGCGCAGGCTGCCCCAGCCGAATGTAGTCCAGTCCGACATCGTACAGCGTCTGCAGTTTGCGGGCAATCGCAGGGAACGGCGCGAAAAACGCCAGCGCCTCCTCGACGGTCATGTTCAGCACATCGGCGATGGTCTCGTCCTTGAACTTGACCTCCAGCGTTTCGCGGTTGTAGCGCTGCCCACAGCATACTTCGCACGGCACATAGACATCGGGCAGGAACTGCATCTCGATTTTTATCATGCCGTCGCCGCGGCACGCCTCACAGCGTCCGCCTTTGACATTGAAACTGAACCTGCCTGGCGCGTAGCCGCGCGCCCGCGCTTCAGGTGTGCTGGCAAACAACTCGCGGATGGGGTCGAACACGCCCGTGTAGGTGGCGGGGTTGCTGCGCGGCGTGCGCCCGATGGGGGATTGGTCGATATCGATCACCTTGTCGACATGCTCCAGCCCTTCGATGGCATCGTGTTCGCCCCACACGCGCCGCGTGCCGTACACATGGTACATCAGGCGCGGGAAGAGAGTCTCCTGAATCAGCGTGCTTTTGCCCGACCCCGACACGCCCGTGACGCACACAAACAGCCCCAGCGGGATGCGCACGGTGATGTTTTTGAGGTTGTTCGCGCGTGCGCCGCGGATGGTCAGCCAGCGTTCGGGGTGCGGCGGGCGGCGCATCGCGGGCGTTTCAATCCGCCGTTTGCCCGACAGGTACTGTCCCGTGAGGCTGTCGGGGCACTGCATCACCTCTTCCACCGTGCCCGCGACGACGACTTCACCGCCGTGTTCGCCCGCGCCAGGACCAAGGTCAATCACATAGTCGGCGGCGCGGATGGTCTCCTCGTCGTGTTCCACCACCAGCACCGTGTTGCCCAAGTCGCGCAGGCGTTGCAGCGTGCGAATCAGTTTCTGGTTGTCGCGCTGGTGCAGTCCAATACTTGGCTCGTCCAGCACATACAGCACGCCCATCAGCCCCGACCCGATTTGCGTGGCGAGTCGGATGCGCTGCGCCTCGCCGCCCGATAGCGTGGTCGCCGCGCGATCGAGCGTGAGGTAGCCCAGCCCGACATCGAGCAGAAAATTCAGCCGCGCGCGCACCTCCTTGAGGATACGCTCGGCAATCGTGCGCTCGCGCGGGGTCAGCTGCGCCTCCAGGTCGGCGAACCACTGCGCCGCCGCCTCGATACTCATCGCCGTGACCTCCGCGATGTTCTTGCCTCCGACCGTCACAGCGAGGCTTTCGGGCTTGAGACGCTTGCCCCCGCAGGCAGGGCACGGGCGCGTCGCCATGTATTGCTCCAACTCCTGCTTGATGTATTCGCTCTCGGTCTCCTCATAGCGACGCTTGAGGATGTTGAGGACGCCTTCGAACTCCGTGTCGATGTAGCGGGTGCGCCCCCAGCGGTTGCGGAAGGCGACCGTCACATTGCCGTCCGTGCCATACATCAGGGCGTGGAACTGTTCAGGCGCGAGGTCTTGCAGGGGCGTGTCGAGCGTGAAGCCCAATCGCTTGGCGACGCCTGCCAGCATCGCCGTGCGCCAGTCGGTCATCTCGCCGTCGCGCTTGACAAAGGGACGCAGCGCGCCCTGCCGAATCGAGAGGCTGCGGTCAGGCGCAATCAGGTCGGGGTCGAACTCGGTCTTTGTGCCCAGCCCTGTGCATTCGGGGCACGCGCCATAAGGGCTGTTGAACGAGAAGTTGCGCGGCTCCAACTCGCCCAGACTGATTCCGCAGTCGGGACAGGCGAAATGCTCGGAAAAGTGGAGTTCGGTATCGGGCGCGATGGTCTCTCCTGCAATCACAGGCGCGTGCGGCATAGCAAGATTATACCCGCCGTCGGGTATAATTGGCTCATCCTGCCGTGTGCGTGACGCCCGCGGTGGACCGAACCGTCGCCAATCGTAGCAGGGAGTGACGGCTTGGCTAAGTGGCAGCGTTGCAGAGGCAACGAATCGCGAGGCGGGTCGGACCTCCCAAAAAGGGACCTGGGGTTCGCAGCCCCAACGGCGCACGGCACGGCGGGGGATACGCCCGCGCACAGCTTTTCGAGCCCCCTTTGCAGGAGAGAGTGTTCGAAAACAGGGTGCGGTTCCCGCGCTCACGCAAAAGCCCCTCAAATCTGCCTGCTGAACGATTTTTCGAACCCCCCTCTTGCGGGGGTTGACATCCCCCCTCAGAATGGGGTATACTGCCCCCGCTTTGCGACCGAGGTCGCAGGGCACGAGACTATCACCAAGGAGGGAACTATGAGAACCATAGTACGCTTGGGGTTGATAGCCCCGCTCGTGAGCCTGATTGTCGCAGCCTCGGCGCAGCGAACCATCACTTACACGGTGCAACCGGGCGACTCGCTTTATCTCATCGCCCGCAAGCACGGACTGCGCCTGCCCGACCTACTGAAGGTCAACAACCTGCGCAACCCACACGCGCTGCAGGTGGGCGACCAAATCAAGATTCCCGTTCAGGGCACGGCAACGGCGCAGCGTATGGCTCAACCTGCTGCCCCCGCTTCAGGTTGGGCGGAGATTAACAAAGACCGCATCAACATCCGTACCGCGCCATCGACGGACGCTCGGCGCATCACCCTCGTCGATCGTTGGACGAAGGTGCGCGTGCTGGGGCGTCAAGGTGACTGGAGCCGCATCAGGCTCCAGAGTGGCGCAATTGGCTGGGTGCTTTCGAAGTACCTCAGCCCGACCAAGCCCCCGCAAACAAGGCAAGTAACCACTCGCTCCTCTTCACGGAAGCCTGCTTCTCGAACCGCGCACGCTTCGGCGTCGCGCACAGAGCGCGGCGAGCGGAAGCTGACTGCCTCCGAGAAGCCAAAAACGGCGGACGCGCCTGCGGTTGCGAACGCTCAACCAGCCCCTGTGCGCCGTGCGCTGGGGTACTTAGGGGCGCGCTACCGCTACGGCGGCAGCGGCTCGCGCGGGTTCGACTGCTCAGGCTTCACAGCCTATATCTATCGGCAGCACGGCATTAGTCTTCCGCACAACTCCGCCGCGCAGTACCGCGTGGGCAAGCCCGTCAGCCGCAGCGAACTGCGCCCAGGCGATTTGGTCTTTTTCCGCACGCGCGGACGCCGAATCTCGCATGTGGGCATCTACATCGGCGATGGGAAGTTTGTGCATGCTTCCAGCGCGCGGGGGCGCGTGCGCGTCGACACGCTGGACTCCGGATACTACCATCAGCGTTATGTCGGCGCACGGCGCATCAGCAAGTGATTGCACGGACGCTCAAGGCTGCGACAACCGACCCCCTGCGAACCCTCGCAGGGGGTTCTTGAAGTCTGCCATTTCGAGCAGGCGCGAACACACCAAGTAGACCCTAAAATCGCTCAAATGCCCACACAAAAACACACCCAACACGCCCTCGGCGCATGCGCCCCACCACTTGACAAGAGCAATATCGGGTGGGGTATACTACTAAACTGGGCAAGTGTGCGCCTTTGGAGGTTAATATATGCGGATTGTTAGACACGAGCGAAAACGCATCCGTGAAGTCTTAGAACCGCCGAACCTTATCGAGATCCAATACAACTCCTACCGCTGGTTTTTAGAGGAAGGACTCAAAGAGCTGTTTCAGACCTTTTCGCCGATTTATGACCTGACGGGCAATTACTTCCTCGAATTTGGCGACTACTGTCTGGGCGAGCCGAAATACTCGGTCGAGGAATGTCGCGAGCGGGAGATTACTTTTGATGTGCCGCTGCGCGTGAAGGTGCGCTTCGGCAAAGTCGACGGCGAGGTCCAAGAGAGCGAGATTTACTTGGGCGACTTGCCGTTGATGACTGAGGGGGGCACCTTCATCGTGAACGGGCGCGAGCGCGTGATTGTCAACCAGTTGAACCGAACGCCAGGCATCCACTTCCCGTCCCCGTTCCTTTCCAGCACGGGGCGCGAGATGATGTCGCGCACCTTCGGCAAGGTGCTGCAGATGCAAATCATCCCCGCCGAGGGTCCCTGGCTGGATGGCGGCACCGACCCTCAGAATGTGATTCGCCTGAAGGTGCACCAGTCAAAGCAGCTGCCGATTACGCAAATTATTAAGGCGTTCGCAGAGTACGAACAGGCGCGCGTGCCCGCCGAGTTGGAGCTGGAGCGTGCGGTCGGCTGGCGCATGCTGGAACCCGTGGTCTACGAGGGGCGCACGCTGCTCGAGCCAGGCGATGTGCTTACATACGACCTGCTGGAGAACCTGCCTGCCGAAGCGCGCACTTTGCGGGTGAAGTGCGAGCCGCCTTACGACCCTGAGCGCGGACTGACGAACGAAGCCATCGCCGCGATGTTCGGACGCCCCCGCGAGCGGCGCGAAATCACGCACGAGTTCACCCTGCACACGCCACGCGCGGCAGACTTGGTCGGCAAAACCGCCGCCGAGACCATTCAAAACACGCGCGGCAAAGTCGTTGTAGAGGCGGGCGCAATCATCGACGAGAAGACCGCCAAAGCCATTGAGAAGCTCAAGCTGCCCGAAGTGCGCGTGCGCTTCGTGGAGGTGCAGGGCGGCGACTTCGAACTGCCGCCGCTCCTTAAAGCGACGCTGGACGCCGACACGACCACCGACTCGCGTGAGGCGGTGCTGGACTTCTATCGGCGGATGCGCCCAGGCGACCCCGCGACGCCAGAAACCGTCCACAACCTCTTTTACAGCTTGGTTCTGGACCCCCGCCGCTACGACTTGGGGCGCGTCGGACGCTACCAGATTACGCGCAAACTGCGCCATGGCGTCCCGCTCGATGTGCGCAGGTTGACCGTGCCCGACCTGCTGCTCGCGCTGCGCCACCTGCTGGAAATGGCGGAAGACAAGCACGAATACGAAGATACCGACCACCTCGCGAACAAGCGCGTGCGTTCCGTCGGTGAACTGCTACAGGCGCACCTACGCGCGGCGTTCCTCAAACTCGAAAAGACCGCCCGCGAGAAGATGACCGCCGCCGCCGATGTGAGCCAGATTCTGCCCAACGCGGTGCTGAGCGTCAAGCCTGTCGCCACCGCGCTGCAGTCGTTCTTCGCCACCAACCCGCTCAGCACCTTCATGGATCAGACGAACCCGCTGGCGGAGCTGGCGAACAAGCGACGCCTGTCGGTGCTGGGACCGGGCGGGCTGAACCGCCAGAGCATCCCGCCGCAAGTGCGCAACATCACCCCCTCCCAGTACGGGCGTATCTGTCCCATCGAGACGCCCGAAGGACAGAACATCGGACTGGTCAACCAGATGACGCTGTACGCCTATGTCGACGAGTTCGGCTTTCTGCGCACGCCCTACCGCAAAGTGGTGGACGGCAAGGCGACAGACGCGGTGGTCTACCTGCCCGCCGACGAGGACGAGAGCGCGTACATCGCCCCTGCCGACACCCCGCTCGGCGAGGACGGCGCGCTGCCCGAAATGGTGCAGGTACGCTGGCGCGACGAGTACCCCTTCGTACCGCGCGAACAAGTGCAATACATGGATGTCGACCCCGCGCAAGTGTTCTCCGTCTCCGCCTCGATGATTGCGTTTCTGGAGCATGACGATGCGGGACGCGCGCTGATGGGATCCAATATGCAGCGTCAGGGTGTGCCGCTGGTGACCCCCGAAGCGCCGCTGGTACACACAGGCATCGAGCGCGTCGCTGCAAAGTACGCGCAGAGCGTCATCACTGCGCGCGCGAACGGGCGCGTCAAGTATGTCTCGGCGACCGAAATCCGCATCCAGCGCGACGACAACGGCGAGCTGGACATCTATAAACTGCCGCACTTGGTGCAATCCAATAAAGGCACCAGCTTCACCTTCCTGCCCAAAGTGAAGTTGGGGCAGCGCGTGCGCGCAGGCGATATTATCGCCGACGGTCCCTCCACCGAGAACGGTGAACTGGCGCTGGGACGCAATATCTTGGTCGCCTTCCTGCCTGCAGGCGGCTACAACTACGAAGACGCCGTGTTCGTCTCGCAACGGCTACTCTACGACGACACTTACACCAGCATCCACTTGGAGAGCTACCAGACCGACGCTACCGAGACCAAACTCGGTCCGGAAGAGATTACCAGCGACATCCCGAATGTGGGCGAAGAGGCGCGCCGTGACCTCGACGAGAACGGCATCGTCCGCGTCGGCGCAGAAGTTAAGCCCGACGACATTCTGGTGGGCAAGATTCAGCCGAAAGGGCAGACCGAAGCGTCCACCGAGCAGAAGCTGGTGCGGATTATCTTCGGCGGCAAGGCGGAAGAGATGCGCGATGTGTCGCTGCGCCTGCCGCACGGCGAGCGCGGCTATGTGGTGCGCGTCGCCCAGTTCGCCCGATTCAAGTACGAATGTGCCAGCTGCAAAAGCACATTCCACCGTTCCAAGCCGCTGGAGGTGAAAACCTGCCCGCGCTGCGAAGGCACCCTCAAGCCGTTGGAGCCAGACGAACTGCCGCCGAGCGTAAGCCACCGCGTGCGCGTCACCGTCGCCACCCGCCGCCCCCTCACCGAAGGCGACAAGATGGCAGGGCGGCATGGCAACAAAGGCGTCATCTCCAAAATCCAACCTGTCGAGGACATGCCCTTCCTGATGGACGGCACGCCCATCGATATCGTGCTGAACCCGCTCGGCGTGCCCTCGCGAATGAACATCGGGCAGATTCTGGAGTTCCACTTGGGGCTGGTCGCCAAAGAGCTGGGCGTGCGCTTCCGCACGCCTGTGTTCCAAAGTTCGACGCCTGACGAAATCAAGCAGGAGATGCGCATCCTTGCCGACCGCCTGCGTCGGAACGCGCTGCGCATCCTTCTCGACCACGAGCTGCGCCTCCACGACGCCGCGGGCAACCCCGTCGCATGGGGCTACCGCGCGACCTTCGACGAGGCGATTGAGGCGGTGCGCCACGCGCTCGCTGCCGCGTCGGACGAAGAGCGCATGCGTATCGCGCGACGCCTCGCGCTCGCGACCAGAAAACCGCCCAGTGTGGAGACGCTCGTAGATGCCATCCGCCAACGCGCCATCGACCGTTCGGGGTTCGACCCTGAAACGGGCAAGGTCGTCCTGCGCGACGGGCGCACGGGCGACCCGTTCGGCAACCCCGTCGCCGTCGGCTACCTCTACCTGCTCAAACTGGAACACCTGGCGGAAGAGAAAATCCACGCCCGCTCCATCGGGCCCTACTCGCTGGTCACGCAGCAGCCGCTGGGCGGCAAAGCGCAGTTCGGCGGGCAACGACTGGGCGAGATGGAGGTCTGGGCGCTCGAAGCCTACGGCGCCGCGCACACCCTACAGGAGATGCTCACCATCAAGTCCGACGATGTGAACGGGCGCATCCACACCTTCGAAGCCATTATCAAAGGCGCACCCGTCATTCAGCCCTCGGTGCCCGAATCGTTCAAGATTCTGGTCAACGAGCTGCGCGCGCTCGCGCTCAAGGTACAAATCATTGACGAGAACAATGTCGCGCACGACCTGCGCAGCCTCGAAGACCTCGACGCGCTCGACGAACCCAAGCCGAAATCGCAGCTGGGCGATCTGCAGCCCAGTGCGCTGACGGACAGCAATCTGTGAGGTGAAACTCCTATGGCGGATATCTCGCGCATCAAAGCACTGAAAATCGGTCTCGCCTCGCCCGACGATATTCGGGCGTGGTCGTTCGGCGAAGTCAAAAAGCCCGAAACGATTAACTACCGTACCTTCAAGCCCGAACGCGACGGACTGTTCTGCGAGCGCATCTTCGGTCCCACGCGCGATTGGGAATGCTCCTGCGGGCGCTACAAGCGCGTCAAGAACAAGGGCATCCGTTGCGAGCGGTGCGGCGTAGAGGTCACCCGCGCCCGCGTGCGCCGCGAACGGATGGGACACATCGAACTCGCCGCGCCCGTGTGCCACCTGTGGTACCTCAAGGGGCAGCCGCCCAGCCCGCTCGGACTGCTGCTCGACATCTCTCCACGCCAACTGGAGAAGGTTATCTACTTCACGAACTACATGGTCATCGACATCGACCGCGCAGGTATCGAGCAGAATCTGGGCGATCTGCAACGGATGGTCGAGGAAGAGAAGCGCAACTTCGACGCCGAGATCGAGCGCGTATTTGCAGAACTCGACGCACGACTGAAGCGTGAACTGGAGCAGAACAGCGACACCTACACCGAACAGCAGATTATTGAACGCGTGCGCGCCTACGAGAGCCGCAAAGAGAGCGAGCGCCGCGAGCGCGCCGCCCTGCTCCAAGACCTGGAGAAAGCCATCGAGCGGCTCGCCAAGCTCCAACAATACGAACTACTGGATGAGAGCAATTGGCAGGCGATTGACCAGCTCTTGATTACCGGCACGCGCAAGCTGCAGCGCGACCTGCGCCCGCTGGTGCGCGTCGGGCAAGGCGCGGAAGCCATCCGCGAACTGCTCAGGCAGATTGACCTCGAAAAGCTGGATCGCGAGCTGCGCGAGGAAATCAGCAAGACGCAAGGCACGCGCCGCGCCCGCGCCATCAAGCGGCTCGAAATCGTCGAGGCGTTCAAAAACAGCAAGACGCGCCCCGAATGGATGATCCTCGAAGCCGTGCCTGTGCTGCCACCCGAACTGCGCCCGATGGTGCAACTCGATGGCGGGCGGTTCGCCACCAGCGACCTCAACGACCTCTATCGGCGCATCGTGAACCGCAATAACCGCCTGCGCAAAATCATGGAAATCCGCGCGCCCAAGAGCATCCTCAACTCCGAGAAACGCCTGCTCCAAGAGGCGGTGGACGCGCTGATTGACAACAGCAAGCGCAGCAAGCCCGTCACGGGATCGGGCGGACGCCCGCTCAAGTCGCTCTCCGATATGCTCAAGGGCAAGGAGGGGCGCTTCCGCAAGAACCTGCTCGGCAAGCGGGTGGACTATTCGGGACGCTCCGTGATCGTGGTCGGACCGACGCTGCAACTGCACCAGTGCGGGCTGCCCAAAGAGATGGCGCTGGAGCTGTTCAAGCCGTTCGTGATGCAGCGCCTCATCCGCGACCAGCTCGCGAATAATGTCAAAAACGCCAAGAACGCCATCGACCGACAACTGCCCGAAGTGTGGAAGGCGCTGGAGTCGGTAATCAAGGAGCATCCCGTGCTGTTGAACCGCGCGCCGACGCTGCACCGCTTGGGCATTCAGGCGTTCGAGCCGATTCTGGTGGAGGGCAAGGCGATTCAGCTGCACCCGTTGGTATGCCACGCCTACAACGCGGACTTCGACGGCGACCAGATGGCGGTGCATGTGCCGCTGTCGTTCCCCGCGCAGGCGGAGGCGCGCACGCTGATGCTCTCTACGCACAACCTGTTCAAGCCTGCGGACGGCTCGCCTGTGGTGTCGCCCCTGCAAGATATTGTGCTGGGCGCGTACTACCTCACGATGAACGACCCGCAGCACCAGCAGGAGGTACGCCATCGCTTCGCGAACTCCGAAGAGGCGCGATTGGCGTTCGAGCGCGGCGATGTACGCCTGCACGAACCCATCGAGGTGCGCCTCGTGCGCCCCAACACGAACGAACCCGAATTCGTCCAGACCACCGTCGGGCGATTAATCTTCCAAGAGATTATGCCCGACGAGTTGCGCTACGCTCCTGAATGGCTGAACAGGGTTTACAACAAGAAGACGCTTTCGGAAGTCATCCGCGCGGTGTATCAGACCTGCGGGCACGCGCGCACGGTGCGCTTCCTGGACGACCTGAAGGCACTGGGCTTCGAGTGGGGGCTGCGCGGCGGGATTACCTTCGCGTTGACCGATATGGCAGTCCCTGGACAACGCGACGAAATCTTGCAAAGAGCCGCGGAGGAGGCGCGCAGAATCGACGAACTCTACGACCGCGGTGAACTCACTCAAGACGAGAAGCGCCAGCGCAAAATCGAGCTGTGGCAGCGCGTGTACGACGAGGTCTCCAAAGTAATGATGCAGGAACTGCGCGACGACAACCCACTGTTTATCATCACCGATTCGGGCGCGCGCGGCTCCACCAAGCAGCTGGCGCAGCTGGTCGGCATGCGCGGCTTGATGATGGGCGGGTTCGACTTCCGCTCTGGCGGCGAGCGACTGGTCGAAGAGTTGCCTGTGCAGCACAACTTCCAAGAGGGGCTGACCACGCTGGAATACTTCGTGTCGGGCTACGGCGCACGGCGCGGGCTGGCAAGCACCGCGCTGCTGACCGCGAACGCGGGCTACCTCACCCGACGCATGTGCGATGTCGCCCAGGATGTGGTCATCCGCGAACACGACTGCGGTACGCCTGAAGGCATCGTTGTTAGCCGCATCGAGCGCGAAGGCGACCTCATCGAGCCGCTATTCCAGCGCATTCGCGGGCGCACGGCGCGCCGCGACTTGCGCCACCCCATCACGCGCGAACCCCTCGTCGCCGAGAACGAGATTATCCCCGAAGCCGTCGCGACCGAACTCGACGCGCTGGCACAGGCGACCGAACGCTTCACGCAAACGCTGCGCGAGCTGGCAAACAAAGAGGAAGGGGAGCTGTTCACCCCTGACGACGATCAGCCCCTGCGCGACCCCATTACAGGCGAGCCGCTGCTGGAGCCGTATGATGTGATTACTCAAGAAGCCATCGGACGCCTACAGGCACAGCGCGACGCAATTCGCGATCTCTGGATCGAAGCGGGATACGAATGGGTGGAACACGACCGCGTGGGTGTACCCATCCGCTCACCGCTGACCTGCAACACGCGACAAGGCGTCTGCGCGAAGTGCTACGGGCTGGACATGGGCACGCTGCGTCCCGTGGAGCTGGGCACGGCGGTCGGCATCATCGCTGCCGAATCGATTGGCGAGCCTGGCACGCAGCTGACGATGCGCGTGTTCCACACGGGCGGCGTCGCGGGCGCAGGACAGCAAATCGCAGGCTTCAAAATCGGCGGCGCACGCGCCTTAGCTGCCACCGAACTGGAAGAGCGCGGCGCAATCCAAGAAGCCATCGATCTCAGCAAAGACCAGAAACATGTGCTGTTCAAGGTCGCCGCGAACTTGCTCGGCAAACCTGTGCCGCTGCTGACCGCCGACGAGACCAGCGAAGGCGAGGAGAAGCTCGAAAAACGCACCCGCGACTCGCTGCGCCGACTTGCTAAACTGCAAGAGCCGCCCAACACAGGCATCAACCGCGTGGAAGAGCTGTTCGAAGCGCGTAAGCCCAAGGGCGAAGCCATCACCGTCGACTACGAAGGCGAGGTGGTGGAGATTACCCGCTCCGTCGGACGCTGGGTCGTCATCAAAGCGAAATTGCCCGTCGGCGACCTGCTGGTCGGCAAGATGAGCCTTGAGACCATCGAAGACCCCAAATCAGGCGCGGTCATTCTCGAAGAAATGGAAGAGATTCGAGTCTCGCACCTCGCGCGCTTAGAAGCGGCGGGCGTGCAAGAGGTTACGGTGTTGGACGCGGTGCTGGTACCGTCCTTGGGGTCGCTGGAAGTGGTCAAAGGTGACACGGTGCTACCTGGCGACCGCCTCACCCCTGGTCCGCTGAACCCGCACGAGCTGCTGCGCCTGCGCGGCGTGCGCGGCGTCCAAGAGTACCTCATCCAAGAGATTCAGGCGGTCTACAAGGCGCAGGGCGTCGACATCGACGACAAGCACTTGGAGATCATCATCCGCCAGATGCTGCGCAAACGGCGCGTAATTGACCCTGGTGACACTTACTTCCTGCCTGGACAAACGGTAGACCGCTTCGTGTTCGAGGACGCCAACCGCAAGGTCGTCGCCGAGGGCGAGCGACCCGCCACCGCCGAGTGGGTGCTGCTGGGCGTCTCGGAAGCGGCGCAGCAGACCGAGTCGTTCCTGTCGGCGGCGTCGTTCCAGCGCACGGTCAGAGCGCTCACCGAAGCGGCGGTGCGCGGCAAGGTGGACGAACTCGTCGGCTTGAAGGAGAATGTGATTATCGGGCGGCTGATTCCCGCAGGTACAGGCTATGTGAAGCCGCGCTTCGAGCCGAAGTTTGAGTGGGGCGCACGCGCCGAAGAGGCGAAAGCAGCCGTCGAAACGCGCGAGCCGACGCTGGAAACGCTCTTCAAAGAGGAACTGGCAGAGGAAGGCACACCTCCTGTGGAAGATACGCTGAGCCTTGCCGAGGTGGAGCCTGACGCGACGGCGACAGCCGACGAAGCCCCTGAAGCCGCGCCGAAGCCGAAACGCTCCCGCAAAAAGCAAGACGACACATAAACGCGCTCACGGCGTCTGTTTCCCCTTCGGCTCGATGGTCATCGAGCCGAGGGGGACGCCGTCGCGCTCCTTGGATTTGGCTTCCACGCGCTGGAGTTCCTCTTCCAAGTAGACCACGATGCGCTCGTTGTTGCGCCAGCGGACGAGGTAGAACTCGTCCTCGCCGTCTAACGACACATCACCCTCCAGCGTCACAGTGCGTTTCTGGTCGTCGTAGCGGACGCGCTGCGCTGTGCCGTTGAGTTTGCTCAGCGGCTGCGGACGATTGTAGACGAACTCTACCTGCCCCGTCGCCTCCGCCGTGCGCACGGTAAGGCGACGCTGCTCATCGGGTCCCAGCGTGGCTCTCAACTGCATACAGGTCATCGTGAAATACTGATCGGGCGACTCGACCCGCACGGGCGCGCTGCGCTTGCCGCGCACCTCCACCTCATAGGTATCGCCCTTGAAGCGGCGTGCGGAGACCAGCACATCGTAGCGGATGTTCACTTTGCCGAAGCGTATCTCCTGCCCGCCCTGCGGTTGTTGCCCCTGCAACAGCCACACGCCGATGAGTAATGCCACGCACAGCCCACGCATGGCATAAGTGTACCCAGCCAGCTAACTGTCTATCTGTCTATGGGCACCCTACTGCTGCCACTTCCACACTTTGGCTGCGCCGCTGGGGTGAACCACTACCATCGTGGCGATGCTGCCGCCTTGGATGTGGCGCTGCTCGTACATGTAGTTGTCCAAAATCACGCGCACACGGTCATCAAGCGCGTCGTCCGGACGCCCCCAAATCATGTTTTCCGCTGCCAACTGGTTCGCCTCTTCAGGTGGAGACCCTGTGAATCGGAACGCGCCCAAGTCGTAGTTAGGGTAGTAGTAGCTGGAGCGTCCGCGCGTGCGCGCGGGGTCGTAGAAATAGCCGTTGTTGAACCCGGAAGTGTCAAACGGGTTCGGGCAGTTGCCGTCGATCCAGCACTGCGGCACATTCGGGCAGTAGATGACCTTGTTGTCTTTGATGTACGGTTCCAGAATCGGGCGACGCCCTGCAGGGGTCGGCAACCAGACAGGCAGCGCAGTGCCAAACATCGTGCAGCCGGCGTTCTGGCGCACCACAGGACCCTCCCAATTGAAGATAATCTGCGACCGATCCCAGCGCGTGCAGTCGTTCACATTTCGGGTTGGATCGAAGTCGATGCCGTAGGGGTAGATGTTATCATAGTCGCTACGGTACATCGTCAGGGCAAGCCAGTTCTGACGGATATTGCTGATACAGGCAGTCTGACGCGCCTTGTTGCGCGCCTGCGCGAACACGGGGAACAGGATCGCCGCTAAAATCGCGATAATCGCGATAACCACCAGCAGTTCGATAAGCGTGAAGCCCTTACCTCGCATAGATACCTCCATGGGGGCTAATATACCCGTTAACCTCGTTGTACTGTGGGTATACCAGTTATCCGCAAGCAGGGTTCGTCGCGTTTCCCTCTCCCCGCGTAGGGGGAGAGGGAAGGGTGTGCGCATCAGCAGCCGTTGCCGAAGTCGAACAGCACGGTCAGCAGGTCGGCGTCGTCTACGACACCGTCGCCGTTCACATCGGCGCGAGTGCAGCCCGTGTTGCCAAACGCGAACAGCACCTCCAGCAAGTCGGCGTCGTCCACACAACCGTTGCCATCCACATCGCCATCCACTGGAATATAGAGGTTCAGCGCGTCGATGCGCACGGGGTTCGCGAACTGGTCAGTAGTGTAGGCTTCGCGGTAGCCAATGTAGAACGCCCCGATGCAAGTGCCTGCACTGGCAGTGCCCTCAATCGTGGCGTTAATGTCACCGCCGCTGAAGCGACCAATCACCTTGTTGCCTTTCACCTCCAGCTGCAGGCGATACCAGCCAGACACCGCCTGCGAGAGGTCGATCTCGCCGAAGACTGTCCACTGCTGCGTGCCCGCTGAGCCGCAGCCCGGATTACTGTCGCCACCAGGGCCTGCGTCCACCAGGCGCAGCTTGACCTCCACAGGGTCATTCGCGGTATTGGCGCGCTTGAATAGCCAGCCGACGCCCGTAGGACCGCTGGCGTTCACCAGACAGCGGAAGGGGATATTGTAGAAGGAGCCACAGGTACCCATCAGCCCGATCATCCACGACTCCAGTTCGCCTGGGATGGGCAAGGTAGTGTCGATATAGATGTAGAGGTCATAGCCCGCGCGGTTCTGGAAGGCGAAGGTGGAGGTCGCCATGTTGCCGCCACCTGCCCAGTCCCACGCAATCATCGCGTTCCCGCCATCGGGCGAAGCGGGGATGGCGTTCGGGTTGGGGGTGGTGTTGTAAGGTGGCACATCGAATTGGGTGGGATCAATCACGCGGGGTGCGCGGAACGAACCACTCAGGTTCGGCACGAGGTCGTACACACTCCGCGCGTTGAAGGTATCGCTGAACGGGGTGGGCGTGGTGTTGTTGGACGCGCCGGGAGTCCATGGCATATGCCCGAAGTCGCGCCCGTTGTCGTTGGTGTCCAGCCCATCTTTCCACCGCTGCAGCGAGAGCAAGGTGTTATCTATAGAGGCAGTGCCCTGCAAGGTGATGTAGTTGCCCCAGATGCCACGCCCCAGCTGCGGAATAATGTCTGCGGGCACCCACGCAGTAAGGTCGGGACGCTTGTTCGTCTCGTAAGCAACCGCGTCGACCACTGTGCCATCGGGCATCTTGAGAACGATCCACTCGTTGTCATTCTCGAACAGGTCGTTCGCGCCGACAATCAGGTTCACATTCGGCACATTGCCAGAGCCAATCACATAGAATTGACCGGGCTGCAATACCACTGTCCCGCTACCGGGTGCGCCGGGGATGGTGTAGTCGGGGTTGTTATCGCCGCTTAACTGGTCACCGCTTTCCAAAATCCATCCCGAAATGTCCACGGGTACGATGTCCGCGTTGTAGAGTTCGACGAACTCCACATCATCGACGCCCGTATCGTCGTAGGCGATTTCGTTGATGACGATGCGCGGTTGCGCCAACGCCAATCCCGCTATGCAAACTACGCCAAGCGTACTCATCAGCCATCGGTTCATCATTGTTAAGCCTCCCTTCGTTGGAATGAGGGAACGAAGCCCCTTGCAATTGTACCCCGTGTCGGGGCATGCTATTATATACGGTCTCATGCAGAGGATTCCTGCTTGAAAGTACAGGAGTTTTGCGGTTTACGGACCGCTTTTCTCTCGCATGAGCGCAGTTGGCTCATTCGTCCTGCGAAAACAGTCCCATCTGGCGTTGCGCCTTTTTCGAGCCTTTGCGCTGGGCAGGCATACTTCTGGGGGAGGGCACGGAGGGTGCCTCTTGGGAGAGGGACGGCGCAATCGGCTCCAGTTCCCCCTCCGCGACCCCGCGCGCCCAGCGGTCGACCTGCGCCATTTCGGGCGAGCTGTTGCGCGGCACGGCATAGGGACGGATAAGCATTCCCTGCGCCAGCCGACGCGCCTCCTGCATCAACTGGCGTAGCCCCGCGTCTTTGATTCTGTAGACCCCCTGCCACTGCTTCACCAGCAGTTCACTGTCCGAGAACCATTCAATTTCGCATGCGCCCAAGCAACGCGCCAGCTCCAGCCCGCGCAGGAACGCGCGGTACTCCGCCTGATTGTTGGTCGCTGTGCCCAGCGGCTCGCGCCCTTCTGCAAGCGTGTTGCCCGACTCGTCCTTAAGCAGGTAAGCAATCCCCGCCGCGCCAGGGTTGCCTATCGATGAACCATCCGTGTATAGGCGTATCCGCCTTTTCTCAAGAGCCACTTGCCGTAGTGTACCCTATAGAATCAGCATCGCGTCGCCGAAGCTCAAGAATCGGTACTTTTCGCGAACCGCCTCTTGGTAGGCTTGCAGCACGAACTCGCGCCCTGCGAACGCGCTCACCAGCACGAGCATCGTCGTGCGCGGCATGTGGAAGTTGGTGATAAGCGCCTCGACCACCTGGAACGCATAGTCAGGCGTGATGTAGAGGCGCGTTTCGGCGGAGCCTGGACGCACCTGTCGGCGTCCGACCGCCGCGCTCTCTAAGGTGCGCACGCAGGTCGTGCCCACTGCCACGATGCGCCCGCGCGTGGCGTTAATCACGGCGGCAGCTTCGGGGCTAATGGTGTACCATTCGCCGTGCATTTTGTGTTCCTCGACCTGTGCGGTTTGCAGGGGGCGGAAGGTGTCCAAGCTCACATGCAAGGTGATGAAGGCGATTTGTACCCCCTGCGCCTTGAGCCGTTCCAGCAGCGCGGGCGTAAAGTGCAACCCTGCAGTGGGCGCGGCGGCGGAGCCAGGCGCATGCGCGTACACCGTCTGATACCGCTCGGGGTCGGTCAACTGCTTGTGGATATAGGGCGGGAGCGGCACTTGCCCGACGCGCGGGAGTACCTGTTCCAGTGGCTCGTCGCTGTGCAGGCGCACAAGGCGCAGCCCCCCTTCCAGCCTGCCCTCGATGACCACCTCCAGCTGGTCGCCCACCCGCACGCGACTGCCGTCAGGAAGACGCCGACCAGGGCGCACCAGCGCGTGCCAACGACCATCGGCGAGCGGGTGGAGCAGGAACACCTCCGCCTGCCCGCCTGTCGGCTTGCGCCCGAGCAATCGCCATGCCGACACGCGCGTGTCATTCAGCACCAGCGTGTCGCCCGCTTGTAGGTATTCGGGCAACTCGTAGAAGCGGCGGTGGTCAATCGTTTGCGACGCGCGATGCAGCACCATCAGGCGCGAATGGTCGCGCGGCTCGATCGGCTCCTGCGCAATCAGCGATTCGGGCAGTTCATAATCGAACAGGCTCGCGTCCATCGCTATCGTCCGCGCGCTGACAGCCACGCCCAAAAGGTCAAAAGCAGGGTCAGCACGATGCTAATTAGGATACTCGTGCCCAGCGGGAAGTAAAACGAGAAGCCGTCGCGCTGAATCACAATATCGCCAGGCAGCCGCCAGCCACGCACGCCCAGCCGCTCCAGACCAATCAGCAGCAGCCCCACCACTACCAACACTGCGCCCAGCCCAAGCAGCACCTTCCCAATCGCGCTCATCTCTATAAAGGATACCCGTCCTCTACTTGCGCAGACGGCTTGCGTGTTTTGCGCTTACCCTCCGTTCCTCACTGCACGACACTTTTTGGGGCGGGCAGAATGTAAGCTCGGATTTGCCCCTTACGCGACTGGGGGAACCTAAAGGAAGGGACTGTTTTCGAACACCCTCCCACCCCCTTGACAAATGCAAAAATCGTTGCTATAATTTTAGGGAGTGGCGCCGAGGGGGGCGCTTTGCCCGTGAATTCGGGCGCAAACAGCGTTCGAAACGGCAGGAAACACGCCTCGTCGCCTATAATTAACATTTGGCGCGATGGGCATGGAACTTGCCGCAGGGGCGAATCGTATACTCTCACAGGTGCGAACGCCGCTATATGAATGATAAGCGCGTAGGCGGGGTTGTGAAACACTTCACAATCACGCCCCACTATAGGAGGTGTTATCGAAGTGCCTGTATTGGATGAGGAGATGGATATTTTGATGGACACGCAGGCAACGGACCGTTCTGGCAAGGCAGGGCGGGACGCGCTCTATGACGACCCGTTGGGTCTGGAGATGGAGACGCCCGAGCTGGACGATCTCGATGTCTTGGACGACGAGTTCTCGTCGCTGGGCATCGGCGGCTTGGACCTAGGCGATGAGCTGGGGAGCGAGGAAGAGGTGGACTTCTGGGGCGGCGTCGGCGAGGAGACCCCGCACGAAGACGACAGCGTCGAGGTCGAACTCTGGATGCTGCAGAGCCGCCGCTCGCAACTGCTCACCCCAGAAGAAGAGATACGCTTCTCGCAACAGGTACAAGAGGGGGAACGGCTCCACAAGGTTCGCCGACAACTTGCCGAAAAGCGTCGGGTAGACCCCGAAAGCGTCCCTGAGGAAGAATGGGCGAAGGCGGCGAACCTGCCGACCTGGGAGCTGGCTGTGCGTCTTCAGGAGGCGGAAGAGGCGAAGCGCCGCCTGATCGAATCGAACCTGCGCTTGGTGGTCAGTATCGCCAAGCGGTACGCCTCGCGCGGCATCTCGCTTGCCGACCTGATTCAGGAGGGGAATCTGGGGCTAATCCGCGCCGTCGAAAAGTTCGACCCCGAGCGCGGATTCCGCTTCAGCACCTACGCCACTTGGTGGATTCGACGCGCCATCGCCCGCGCGGTCATCAACAACAGCCGCACCATCCGAATCCCTGTCTATGTGGCGGAACTGATTAACAAGGTCATCAAGACCGAGTTGCGCCTGCAACAGATTCTGCAGCGCGAGCCGACCGACGAGGAAATCGCCGCCGAGACGAAGATGTCCGTCGAGCGCGTGCGCGAAATCCGACGCGCCGCGGTGGAGCCTATCTCCATCGAAAGCCCCGTCGGCGAACGCGACAACGCGACGCTGGGCGAATTCATCCCGTCGCAGGACATCGTGCCTACGCCCGAAGATGTCACGGAGCGACTCATCCTGCGCGAGCAAATCGACATGATTTTGGAGAAGCTGCAACCGCGCGAGCGGGATGTGGTGCGCCTGCGCTTCGGGCTGGACGACGGACACCAGCGCACGCTGGAAGAGGTCGGCGCCGAGCTGAAAATCACACGCGAGCGCGTGCGCCAGCTCGAACTGCGCGCCATGCGCAAACTGCGCCAAATCGGCGAGCAAATCGAAGACCTGCGGCGCAATCAGGGACTGGAGTTCGAAGACGCCCTCGCGCTCGTCAATGTGGATCAGTAGCACCCATCGGGCAGGCAACGACCTGCCCGATTCTTAAAGCGACCATGACGGAAACGCGCGTGCCTGTGCCGACGCTCGAAAGGTTAGCCATCTACCTGCGCGTGTTGCTGGACGCCCACGAAGCGGGCATTCAGACCGTCTCCTCGCAGGAGATGGAGCAGCATTCGGGCATCAGCGCCGCCCAGTTCCGCAAAGACCTCTCCTACTTCGGCGAGTTCGGCAAGCCTGGGGTCGGCTACTCCGTAGCAGGGCTAATCGCCTGCATCGAGCGCATCCTGCGTTTAGACGAGGAGCAGCCTATTTTGCTGGTCGGCGCGGGCAATCTCGGCTCCGCGCTGGTGGGCTACCCGAACTTCAAGGCGCATCGGTTGCGTATCGCCGCCGTGTTCGACAACAACTTCGTCAAAATTGGGCGCCCGTTCGGCGATTTGGTGATTGAGGACATCGCGCGCATCTGCGAGGTCAACGCGCGGATTGGGGCGCGCTTGGGGATTATCGCTGTACCTGCGCACGCCGCGCAAGAGGTCGCCGACGCGCTGGTCGAAGCGGGCGTCACGGGCATTCTGAACTTCGCGCCGACCATCCTGCGCGTGCCCCCGCATGTGCATGTGCGCAATGTCTCGTTTTTGCAGGAACTCGCCGTGCTGTCGTACCATGCGGCGGCGGACGCGCTCTGCGTGAACGGTCAGGCGGCGCGGGGAGGACACGATGGAGTATGACTTTCTGGCGCTGGGCAGCGGTATCGCAGGGCTGACCTTCGCGTTGAACGCTGCGCCCCATGGCTCGGTCGCCATCCTCACCAAAAAACAGCGCTCGGAGTCGAACACCAACTACGCGCAAGGGGGCATCGCCGCCGCGCTCGGCGCCGACGACTCGTGGGAACTGCACCTGCACGACACGCTGACCGCAGGCGCAGGGCTATGCGCACGCGACGCCGTCGAAGTGCTGGTGCGCGAAGGACCCCGACTCGTCCACTGGCTTATCGAACAGGGCGCACAGTTCGACCGCAACCCCGACGGGAGCCTCGCGCTCGGCAAAGAGGGCGGGCACTCGCGCAACCGCATCGTCCACGCCGCCGACCATACAGGCTACGAAATCGAACGCACCCTGCTCATCGCCGCACGCAAGACCCCGAACATCTCCATCTTAGAGCATTACCAAGCGCTGGACTTACTCCTGGAGGGCGGGGTATGCGTCGGCGTGCGCGTGCTGGACACGCTCACGGGCGACCTGTTCGACATCCGCGCGCGGGCAGTGCTGCTGGCGACAGGCGGCTGCGGGCAGGTCTACCTGCACACGAGCAACCCGCTGATTGCCACAGGCGACGGAATCGCGATGGCGTGGCGCGCGGGCGCAACGATTGCCAACATGGAGTTCATCCAGTTCCATCCGACGACGCTGTACCACACCGACGCGCCGTCGTTCCTGATTTCCGAAGCGGTGCGCGGCGAGGGCGGGATCCTCAAGCGGCGCGACGGCTACCGCTTCATGCCCGACTATGACCCGCGCGCCGAACTCGCCCCGCGCGATATCGTCGCCCGCGCCATCGACGCCGAACTCAAAAAAACAGGCGATCCGTGCGTCTATCTTGACATCACGCACTTAGACCCCGACTTCATCAAGCGGCGATTCCCGACGATTTATCAGACCTGCTTGCAATATGGCATTGACATCACGCGGGAGCCGATTCCCGTTGTGCCTGCGGCGCACTACACTTGTGGTGGCGTGTGGACTGACCTCGACGGGCGCACGACGATTCCGCGCTTGTACGCCTGCGGCGAGGTCGCCTACACGGGGGTACACGGCGCGAACCGCTTGGCGAGCAACTCGCTGCTGGAAGCGTTGGTGTTCAGCGAGCGTGCGGCGCGGCATGCGACGACCCGCTTGGACGAGCCGCCCCCGCAGCCGAAGCCGTCGTGCCTGACGGTGCGCCTGACGCCCCCTGCGCCCGCCGCCCACAAGGACGACCGCGCCGAAAACTGGGACGCGATGCGACTATCTATCCGCCAGACCATGCAGCGGCAGGTGGGCATCGTGCGCACGGTCGCGCGCCTGCACGACGCGCATCGCACGCTACAAGCCGCCGCCGCGCAGATAGAGACCGCCTACCGCCAGTCGCCCCCAACCGTCGAATCGTGCGAGGCGCGCAACCTCGCCGCGTGCGCCCTGCTCATCACTGCCAGCGCGCTCGCCCGCCACGAGAGCCGCGGACTCCACTATGTGCTGGACTACCCACAACCGCGCGAGGAACTCGCCGCTTGCCCGACCCTCCTTATGCCCCTATGAAGAAAGTCGATTGCATCATCCGCCCGCACAAACTGGAAGAGGTCAAGACCGCGCTGAACGAACTGGGTATTACGGGGATGACCGTCAGCGAGGTGCGCGGCTGCGGCAGTAGCCCGTCCGAAACCGACTGGCTCGGCGAGGAGACGCTCATCCGCCTGCCCATCCGCCTACGCCTCGAAATGGTCGTGCCCGACGCGCTGGTGGAGCCGATTATCGAGGCGGTGCTTCGCCACGCCCACACGGGTCAGCCTGACGACGGCAAAATCTTCGTGCTGCCCTACGGCGACGCCATCCGCATCCGCACCGAAGAGCGCGGCGAAGCCGCCCTGTGATGCGCTACACGCCCTCTATCCGCACGCCCAGCACCTTCAGGAACTGCGCCAGCCATTCGGGGTGCGCGGGCCATGCAGGCGCGGTGACGAGGTTGCCGTCCACAACCGCTTTGTCGGGGGGCACTTCCTCATAACGCGCCCCTGCCAGCGTCAACTCAGGTCCGACAGCGGGGTACGCCGTCGCCGTGCGCCCCTGCAGCACCCCAGCGGCGGTCAGCACCTGCAGCCCGTGACAGATTGCTGCAACGGGCTTGTTCGCCTCGAAGAAGTGGCGCACTATCTCCAGCACCTTCGGCTCGCGACGGATGTATTCAGGGGCGCGCCCGCCCGACACCACCAGCCCAGCATAGTCAGCAACATTCACCTCGTCGAACGAGTAGTTCAGCGTGAAGTTGTGCCCAGGCTTCTCGGAATAGGTCTGGTCGCCCTCGAAGTCGTGGACAGCCGTGCGCACTTTCTGACCCGCGCGCTTGCCAGGGCAGACCGCATGTACCTCGAAGCCGACCATCTGCAACGCCTGAAACGGCACCATAACCTCGTAGTCCTCTGCGTAGTCCCCAACCAACATCAGAATCTTACGCGCCATCGTTTACCTCCTCGCAAGGCGGCTACGCCCTGCTATAGTAGGATACCCTATACGCATCTATCGCGAATCCGCCGTCTCGCTGCGCAGTACGATTTGCAACTGGACGAGAACATCGCCGAACCTCCCCCAACGATTCAGGGTAATATTTCCCATATGCCCGAAAACACGCTCTACTACGGCGACAACCTGGAAGTGATGCGCAAGTACCTGCCCGACGCGAGCGTAGACCTCGTCTACCTCGACCCGCCCTTCAACAGCAACCGCGACTACAACCTGCTGTTCCGCGAACAATCGGGCGAACCCGCGCAGGGACAAATCAAAGCCTTCACCGACACTTGGCAGTGGAGCGAACGCGCCTACGACGAGTTCTGCCAGACCTGCGCTGTGCCCGCGCTGGTGGCGTTGGTGCAGGGGTTTGTGCGCACGCTGGGGCGCAACGACATCACAGCGTACTTGGTGATGATGGCGCCGCGCTTGGTGGAGTTGCATCGGGTGCTGAAGCCGACGGGGAGTTTGTATTTGCACTGCGACCCGACGGCGAGCCACTACTTGAAGGTGATGCTGGATGTGATTTTCGGGGCGCGCAACTTTCGGAACGAGATTGTGTGGAAGCGTACAGGCGCACACGGCGGCGCAAAACGCTGGGGACCCGTCCACGACATCATCCTGTTCTACACCAAGAGCGACCAATACCTCTGGAACCGCGTCTATGAGCCGCTGGACAGGGACTACATCGAGGGGTTCTACCGCTACACCGACGAGCGTGGGCGCTACCAACTTGTTTCACTCACGGGGGCAGGGGTCACCAAAGGTGATTCGGGCAAGCCGTGGCGAGGCGTAGACCCCACGCAAGTCGGCAGGCATTGGGCAGTGCCGCAGTCGATTGTGGAGCAACTGGTGGGCAAGGAGCGTGCCCAGCAGATGAGCGTGCAGGAGAAACTGGACTTGCTTGACAGTGCGGGGTACATCGTATGGCCTGCGCGGGGGCGCGTGCCGCGATACAAACGCTACTTGGAGATGAGCGAGGGCAACCCAATACAGGATGTGATTACGGATATTCAGCCGATTGGGGCGCACGCCCGCGAGCGTCTCGGCTACCCGACGCAGAAGCCTCTCGCCCTGCTGGAACGCATTATTCAAGCCTCCAGCAACGAGGGCGATACCGTCCTCGACCCCTTCTGCGGCTGCGGCACCGCCATCGTCGCCGCCCAAAAACTCAACCGACGCTGGATCGGCATCGACATCACACACCTCGCCATCGCACTCATCAAATACCGACTCAGCGATATGTTCAACCTCCAAGAAAACACAGACTACCGCGTCGTCGGCGAGCCAACCACCGTCGCCGAAGCGCGCGCACTGGCACAGCAAGACCGCGACGAGTTCCAAAAGTGGGCGATTGGTCTCATCCCGCGCGCCCGCCCCTACCAAGACAAAAAGGGCAAGGACACAGGGATAGACGGCGTGCTCTATTTCAAGGACGACCTGAAAGACCCCAAGCGTGCGCTGATACAGGTCAAGAGCGGCAGGGTCGGCGTGAAGGATGTGCGCGATTTTCGGGGTGTGTTGGAGCGCGAGGGGGCGACTTTGGGGTTGTTCGTGACGCTGGAGCCGCCGACGCGGGAGATGGTGCGCGAGGCGGAGCAGGCGGGTTTTTACACGACGCCGTTGGGGAACCTGCGGATACCGCGTTTGCAGGTGCGGACGGTTGGGGAGTTGTTGGAGGGCAAGGGTTTTGCGATACCGAGTGCGGCGTTGTTGATGGGTGTGGCGCAGGCGGAGCGCGTTGTGCCGTCTGGGGAGCAGGGGTCGTTGGAGATGTAGGGCTACAAAAAATGCGCATACCCCGCACGCGGGGAGGGGGACGCAGTTCCTCCCCCGTGTACGGGAGAGGTTAGGAGGGGGACTTGTTGAAAAGCCAGCGCAAAGACACTTATTAGGTACGGTCTTCTGCAAAGGTACACTACGGGCGTGCCCTTTCTGCAGTATCAGGCGCGGATGATGAAGCAGTTGCTGTTCTGGGCGGCGCTGAGTTTCGGTGCGGGGCTGCCGATGATGCTTTCCACGCGCGAGTGGGTGCGCTCGTTCGGGGGGATGACCGTCGCGTGGGCAGTGATTAACGCGCTGATTGCGCTGTTTGCACTGCGCGGGGTGTGTCGCAAAGCATCGCAAAACGCCGACGCGCCGACTCAGCAAGGCTGGATGCGCCAACTCGTGCGCTTGCTGTGGGTCAACGCCGCACTGGATGTGGTGTATGTCCTTGTCGGGGTGGGGCTGATTCTGTGGGATCCTGCCAATCGGATGCTGCACGGCTTCGGCTGGGCGGTAATCGTGCAGGGCGGGTTTCTGTTGGTGTTCGATGCGTGGCACGGCTGGCGATTGCCGCGTGTGGCGCGCATCGAGGCGGGACAGGAACTCCCAAGCGGATAGCGAAGAACAGAGGTTATGCGTTCCCCTCGCACGCGGATGCGCTTCGACGCAGGCTGGAAGCATGCCCTGCGTGCCTTTTTGCCCGAATGCGTCGAGTTGCTGTTCCCCAGCCTCCACGCGCAGATCGACTGGTCGCGCGGGTATCAGTTCCTGAACACCGAGTTGACTCGCCCTGTGCCGTTTCTCGGCAGAGCGCGGCACTTCGTCGATGTGTTGGCGCGCGTCTACTTTCACGACGGTAAGGAACGGATGGTGCTCCTGCATATCGAGGTTCAAGCCCAGCGCACAGTGGACTTCCCCTTGCAAATGTTCGTTTACTACTACCGCGTCTTCGACTCGTATGAGTTTCCCGAACTGATTAGCCTCGCGATACTGGCGGATAACGACCCGAATTGGCGTCCCGATACCTTCGAGCGTGCGCTGGGCGGTTGTGAATTGCGCTTTCGTTATCCTATCGTCAAACTGCTCGATTTCGACGAGGCGGAACTGGAGCAGTCGGGGAACCCCTTCGCGCTGATTGTGCTGGCGCACCTGCGCGCGCTCAAGACGCGCGGCAACTCCGAACTGATGCTGCGCGAGAAACTCGCCCTCGTGCGCCAGATGCACGCCAGAGGGTATAATCCCAAGCAGGTCATAGACCTCTACAAGGTGGTGGATTACCTCATGAACCTGACGAAGTTGCAGAACCAGGTCGTGCGCGAACTCATCGAGCAGCTGGAGGCAGAGAGCGAGACGCCCCTGACCAGCCTCGAGGAACTCGCTATCGAGGAAGGGGTCAGGAAAGGGCTGCGACAAGGTATTGAGCAAGGACTGCAGCAGGGACTGCAGCAAGGACTGCAGCAAGGACTGCAGCAAGGACTGCAGCAAGGACTGC